>DATJJL010000455.1:0-3445 GCA_035492155.1 Ramlibacter sp.
TCGTCGGAGCGCTCGCGCATTTCCTCGAGAAAAGCCTCGACCGACGAGATGTCCGCAAAGCGATACCACCGCTCCGTGTTGATCCGCAGCTCTCCGGCCGTTTGCGCACCGCGCAGCATCATGAGGCCCAGCAGCACGGCAGATTGCTCAGGCACGCCCACGCCGCGCTGGAAGTTGTGCTCCCACTTCGCGACCCGGCTGCCACTCGATTCGAAAACGAGATTGAGGCGTCGCAGTTCATCCAGCGCTTCCTGCGTCTGGGCTTCGCTCACGTTCATGACGGGTTCGCGGCTGGATTTCTGGTTGCAGCCGGTGACCACGCCATTGAGCGACATCGGGTAGCTGTCCGGCACAGTGCGTGCCTTTTCCATGAGCGTTGCGAGCACGCGTGCTTCTATCGGGGTCAGGGCTCTCATGGTCGCGCTGGGATAATCCGTCTCAAATGAAGAACATCGTGATTCTGATCTCCGGCGGGGGCTCCAACATGGCGGCCATCGTTCGCGCGGCCCAGCAGGGGAACTGGCGCAAACTGTACGACGCGCAAGTGGCTGCGGTGATCAGCAACCGGCCCGGCGCCGGCGGTCTGGCGTTCGCCCGCGAGGAGGGCATCGCCACCGAGGTTGTCGATCACAAGCGCTTCGAATCGCGCGAGGCGTTCGATGCCGAGCTGGCCAAAGTCATCGATGCTCACGCGCCGTCGCTCGTGGTGCTTGCAGGCTTCATGCGGATCCTCACGCCGGGCTTCGTCTCGAAATACGAAGGCCGGCTCATCAATATCCATCCGTCGCTGTTACCGGCCTTTCCCGGTCTGCATACGCACCAGCGCGCGATCGAAGCGGGATGCAAGTTCGCGGGCGCGACGGTGCATCAAGTGACGCACGAGCTCGACTTCGGACCGATCCTCGAACAAGCCGCAGTGCCGATCGTTCCCGGCGATACGGCCGAGTCGCTCGCAGCACGCGTGCTCACGCAAGAGCACATCATTTATCCGCGCGCCATCGCCGCCTTTTTTCCGAAGCTGTAAATGCATCCCAAAGCGCTGCTGGATTCCTGTGCCGAGCTGGTCGGGCGAGTGCTCAAGTTCGAGCACCCTGCCGACGCGGTGGTGTCGCGCTACTTTCGCGAGAATCGCTCGCTCGGGCCCCGCGAGCGGGCGACGCTGGCCGAGACCGTGTACACGGTGCTGCGCAAGAAATTGCTTTTCGATCACTTCGCGCCCTCGGGCTCGGGCCCGCGCGAGCGGCGCATGGCGATCCTGGGTTTCGAGGGCCCGCGCGACTTCCTCATGAGCGCGCTGACCGAACAGGAAAAATCCTGGCTCGACCAATGCGACTCCATCAATCCGAAGGACTTGCTGGAGCGGCACCAGCACAATCTTCCGGAGTGGATGGTCGAGCCGCTGAAGCGGCAACTCGCGGCCGACTTCTGGCCGCTGGTCGAAGCTTTGAACCAGCCGGCTCCGCTGGATCTTCGCGTGAACACGCTCACCGACAAGCGCGAAGACGTACGCCGGGAGCTTGAACTGGCCGGGATCAAATCGGCCGCGACACCTTACTCGCCCTGGGGCTTGCGTTCGCAAGGCAAGCCGGCAATCAACAAGCTGGATGCTTTCGCGCGCGGGGCGATCGAAGTGCAGGACGAAGGCTCGCAGCTGCTGGCCTTGATCCTCGATGCGAAGCGCGGCGAGATGGTGGTCGATTTCTGCGCTGGCGCAGGCGGCAAGACTCTGGCGATCGGCGCGGCCATGCGCAACACCGGACGGCTTTACGCGTTCGACACCTCGGCTCATCGGTTGGATGCTCTCAAGCCGCGACTTGCACGCAGCAAGCTGTCGAACGTGTATCCGGCGGCGATCTCGAGCGAGCGCGACGAACGCGTCAAGCGGCTGTCCGGCAAGATCGACCGCGTGATTGTCGATGCGCCGTGCTCCGGTCTGGGAACTTTGCGGCGAAATCCGGACCTCAAGTGGCGGCAGTCTCTCGAAGGCGTTCGGGAGATGACCATCAAGCAAGCGGCAATCCTCGCCAGCGCGGCGCGGCTGCTCAAACCGGGCGGACGCCTCATGTATGCAACCTGCAGCGTCCTGCCGCAGGAAAACGAGGAGATCGCAGCCGCCTTCGGTGCAGCGCACAATGACTTCGAGCCGCTTCCCGTGGGCGAGGTGCTGGCGCAGCTGAAGATAGCAGGCGGAGTGAACCTGTGCTCCGGCGGCGAGCAAGGCCAGCAGTACCTGCGGCTTTGGCCGCACCGGCACGGCACGGACGGTTTCTTCGCGGCTTGCTGGGTAAAGAATTGACGAATCGCAAGCGCTTGGGGCAGCCAGCCCAAAAAACCGCTTGCAAATCGACCCCACGCCTTAAAATCTCCTTCTCACGCAGAGGCGAGGGCCGCTGCAACTGTTGTTCCTAAAAGAGAGACTCTTTTTTCATGATGCTTCCCGACTGGCCCGTGCTGAACGCGGCGATCAACTGGCTCGGCCACGGTATGTGGCATCTGGCCTGGTGGCAAATCGTGCTGTACACGCTCGCCACGACACACATCACGATCGCAGGCGTCACGATTTTCCTGCACCGGACGCAGGCGCATCGCGCGATGGACCTGGGTCCCATCCCGTCGCACTTCTTCCGCTTCTGGCTTTGGCTCGGCACGGGCATGGTGACGAAGGAGTGGGTGGCCATCCACCGCAAGCACCACGCCAAGTGCGAAACGCCGGACGACCCGCACAGCCCCCAAACGCGCGGCATCGACACTGTGCTTTGGCGCGGCGCGGAGCTCTATCGCGAAGAAGCGAAGAACCAGGAAACACTCGCGAAGTACGGCCACGGCACGCCCAACGACTGGATCGAGCGCAACCTCTACACGCGCTACAGCTGGCAGGGCGTCGGCCTGATGCTGATCATCAACCTCGCGCTTTTCGGTGCGGTGGGCGCCGCCGTGTGGGCCGTGCAGATGCTCTGGATCCCGATCACCGCCGCCGGCATCATCAACGGCATCGGCCACTACTGGGGCTACCGCAACTTCGAAGCGCCCGATGCCAGCACGAACATCGTCCCGTGGGGCGCAATCATCGGTGGCGAAGAGCTGCACAACAACCACCACACGTACCCGACGTCCGCGAAGTTCTCGGTCAAGAAGTACGAGTTCGACCTCGGCTGGGCCTACATCAGGGCGATGGAGGCGATCGGCTGGGCCAAGGTCAAGAAGGTTCCGCCGAAGCTGCAGCTCGGCGCCATCAAGCCGGTGGCGGACGAGAAAACGCTCGAGGCGCTGATCGCCAACCGCTACGAGGTGATGGCTGCCTATGCGCGCGAAATGAAGCGCGTGTGCAAGTCCGAAATCGCGCAGCTCAAGGCCAAGCAGGCCGATTCGTCGATGCTCAAGGGCGCCAAGCGCTGGCTGCATCGGGACGAGGAGCGTGTGCCCGAGTCGGCCCGTTCGCAGCTTC
>DATJJL010000456.1:0-3446 GCA_035492155.1 Ramlibacter sp.
GCCGTCGCCCGCGGCGATCGCAGCGCAGCGCAACCCTGGGCGGCGAAAGCCGTTGCGCTGCTTTCGAAGGACACGGACTTTCGCGCGAGCGAACCGGGGCGGCTTGCCCGCCTCGCCGATCTCGCGCAGGGCGTGGCACCGCGGTAGCCAAAGCAGCGGCGTCGCGAGCTGCACGCTGCACTCGGTGGAACGGCGCCGTGGCGACGCGCATTAGAATCCCGCACGATGAACCCCGCGAAGCGACGGCAGATCTTCGAGCGGCTACGTGCCGCCAATCCCAACCCGCGCAGCGAACTCTACTACCGCACGCCGTTCGAACTGCTGGTGGCCGTGGTGCTGTCGGCGCAGGCCACGGACAAGGGGGTCAACAAGGCAACGTCGCGCCTTTTTCCGGTCGCGAACACGCCGGCCGCCTTCGTCAAACTCGGCGTCGACGGCCTGATTCCCTACATCAGCTCGATCGGCCTGTTCAACACGAAGGCGAAGAACGTGATTGCGCTGTCGCAGCAGCTGCTCGACCAGCATGCGGGAAAGGTGCCGCGCGACCGGGCGGCGCTCGAACAGCTGCCCGGCGTCGGTCGCAAGACGGCCAACGTCGTGCTGAACGTCGCGTTCGGCGAGCCGACGATCGCGGTCGACACGCACATCTTCCGCGTGGCGAACCGCACCCGCCTCGCCGTGGGCAAGGACCCGGAGGCGGTCGAGCAGCGGCTGCTGAAATTCACGCCCGAGGAGTTTCGCCACAATGCGCACCACTGGCTGATCCTGCACGGGCGCTACGTGTGTGTCGCGCGCGTGCCGAAATGCCCGCAGTGCGTGATCGCCGACCTTTGCGAGTATCCGTCCAAGACCCGGGCACTGCCGGGCACCAGCGCACGCGCGCTGCCGCTCAAGCCGCCCGCCGGACCGGAGGATTGATCGCGTGTTCACGCCGAGCCGCGACGAGGCGCGCCGCTTCCTGATCGACGCGTGGCGCAAGTACCGTGCGAGGGAGCCGCTGTCGGCACTCGAGCAGACGGCGGCGCAATTGATCGCCATGCACCCCGAGTATCACCCGGTGCTCGAAACGCCCGACGCGCACATCGATCGCGATTACCGTCCCGAGCAGGGCGACGTCAATCCGTTCCTGCACCTGTCGCTGCACCTCGCCGTCGCCGAGCAGCTCGCGATCGACCAGCCGCCGGGCATTGCGGCGCACTACGCGCGATTACGCGACGCGCGCGGCGACGTCCACGAGGCGCTGCACGCGATCGTCGAATGCCTGGGGGAAGTGATCTGGCAGGCGCAGCGCAGCGGCGCCGGACCCGACGCCGCGGCCTATCTCGCCTGCCTCGAGCGGCAGTGAACCGGCTCCGCTCTTTCAATAACGCTTGGCGAGCACCGGCGGCTGCGACGCGTAATACGCGGCGACGTTCTCGATGTCCTTGTCCGTCAACGTGGCGGCAAAGCCGGCCATGATCGGATTCTTCCGCGCGCCCGATTTGTAATCACGCAACGCCTTCGCGAGGTAATCGGGATATTGCCCGCCAAGCTTCGGATAATCGGCCGCCTGGCTGTTGCCGTCGATGCCGTGGCATGCCTGGCAGACCTGCTGCACCTTCGCCTGTCCCGCCGCCACATCGGCGCCAAGTGCGAGGGCCGGCGCACACGCCGCGAGGACGGCGACAACAAGCGTTGCACGTACGTGGGTCATCATTTGCTGGCCGTCGTGGTCTGCGGACCGCCGCGCGAGTAGTACGCCGCGAGATTCGCGATGTCGTCGTCGGACAGGCTGCTCGCGATTGCCTGCATCGACGGGTGGCTGCGATCGCCGCTCTTGTATTCGCGCAGCGCCTGCATGATGTACGCGGCGTGCTGGCCGCCGAGCTTCGGCACGTGATAGACCTCGGGATACGCCGTGCGCCAGCCCTCGATGCCGTGGCAGCCCTCGCACATGCGCGTTTTCTCGCGCCCCTTCGCGGGGTCGCCCGCGGGTGCGGGAGTCTGCGCGGCCACCGCCGCGGAAAACAGCAACGTCAACGTCGTAACGGCACAGTATCGGATCATCGGCGAGCAGTAAGTTTAGGAAAAGCGCGGACGTGGCGTCCGCGGCGAAAAGCGTTCGATTCTATTGGGTTGCGTACGAAGCGGTCAAACTTCACGCGCTTTATGCACGTCAGCGCTTCAGCTCGGACAATTTGTCCTTCACGTCCTTCCACTCGTCGGCGTCGGGCGGTGCCGGCTTGCGCTCGATGATCGGCTTCCACGCCTTCGCCAGCTCGGCGTTCAAGGCCTTGAACTGCTGCTGGTCCTCCGGGACGTCGTCTTCGGCAAATATCGCTTCGACCGGACACTCGGCGACGCACAACGTGCAATCGATGCACTCGTCGGGATCGATGACCAGGAAATTGGGCCCTTCGCGGAAGCAGTCGACCGGACACACGTCGACGCAATCGGTGTATTTGCAGCGAATGCAGCTCTCGGTTACGACGTAGGTCATGCGCGGTGGTTCTCGGCCCGTTCAATGCTGAAGGGTTGAATTTTAGCAGACGGCGCCCATTCTCCCGGTAGGCGCACGCATGCCGCATGCGGTAAAATCGCAGCCGAGGCTGGTTCGTCCATCATGCGAACCATGCCGCCAGGGCGGAGAGGACATTCGATGAGCGAAGCCATCAAGCAAGTTTCGGACACCACCTTCGAACAGGACGTGTTGCAATCCGAGACACCGGTGCTGGTCGATTTCTGGGCGGAATGGTGCGGGCCGTGCAAGATGTTCGCGCCGGTGCTCGACGAGGTCGCGAAAACCTACGAAGGCAAGCTCAAGGTCGCCAAGCTCGACATCGACGCCAATCCGGCAACGCCGGGCAAGTTCGGCATCCGCGGCATTCCCACCGTCATCCTGTACAAGGGCGGCCAGGTGCATGCGCAAAAAGTTGGCGCACTGACTAAATCGCAACTGACCGCATTCCTCGACAGCCATCTCTGACCGGCTTCCTTGACACGCCCGGGTAAGCCCGTTACGCTGCCCCACTGAAACGATCGGCGCGCCAAATCGTGCCGATCCTGCCGAAGCGCTGAAAAGCGCCGGCCCAAATTCCAGGTGCCGCCCTTCCGTTGCGGCGCCCAAACGAATCCCGATTCGCCCACCCGGCCATCCGCGGCCCTCTCCGCCGTTCCCGCACGCGCCATGCACCTGTCAGAACTGAAAGCCAAGCACGTCTCCGAGCTGCTCGACATCGCCAACGCGATGGAAATCGACGGCGCCAACCGGATGCGCAAGCACGACCTCATCTTCGCGCTGCTGAAAACGCAGGCGAAAAAGGGGGAGAGCATCTTCGGCGAGGGGGTCCTCGAGGTATTGCCCGACGGCTTCGGCTTCCTGCGCTCGCCGGACACGAGCTACCTTGCCGGACGCGGGAACGACGGTGTTGTAGGCGCGCGCGAGCCGCGTGATCGAGTCGAGCAGG
>DATJJL010000457.1:0-4955 GCA_035492155.1 Ramlibacter sp.
TCACGGATGTCACGGAAGGCGCGGTGGACGCTTGCTGCGCCTTCGCGATCTTGGCTTCGAATTCGTGGCGGAAGTGCTTGAGCATCGCGCGCACCGGCATCGCGGCGGCATCGCCCAGCGCGCAGATGGTGCGGCCCTGGATGTTGTCGGCCACGTTGTCCAGCAATGCGAGATCGCCGGACTTGCCGTAACCGTTCTGGATGCGGTCGACCACGCGCCACATCCAGCCCGTGCCTTCGCGGCAGGGCGTGCACTGGCCGCACGATTCGTGCATGTAGAAGTAAGACAGGCGCAGCAGGCTTTCGACCATGTCGCGCGTTTCGTCCATCACGATGACGGCGCCCGAGCCGAGCATCGAGCCCGCCTTGGCGATGGAGTCGTAATCCATCGTGCAGTTCATCATGATGTCGGCCGGCAGAACTGGCGCCGACGATCCGCCCGGAATCACGGCCTTGAGCTTTCTGCCGCCGCGCACGCCACCGGCAAGCTCGAGCAGCTTCGAGAAGGGCGTGCCCAACGGCACTTCATAGTTGCCGGGCAGCTCGACGTCGCCGCAGACCGAGAAGATCTTCGTGCCGCCGTTGTTCGGCTTGCCGATCTCGAGGTAGGCCTGGCCGCCGTTGCGGATGATCCAGGGCACGGCCGCGAAGGTCTCGGTGTTGTTGATCGTGGTGGGCTTGCCGTAAAGGCCGAAGCTCGCCGGGAATGGCGGCTTGAAGCGCGGCTGGCCTTTCTTGCCTTCGAGCGATTCGAGCAGCGCCGTTTCTTCGCCGCAGATGTAAGCGCCGAAGCCGTGGAAAGCATGCAGCTCGAAATTGAAGTTGGAGCCGAGGATGCTCTTGCCGAGATAACCCGCTTCGCGAGCTTCGGCCAGCGCTTCCTCGAAGCGTTCGTAGATCTGGAAGATCTCGCCGTGGATGTAGTTGTAGCCCAGCGAAACGCCCATCGCGTAGGCCGCGATGATCATTCCTTCGATGACGATGTGCGGGTTGTACGCGAGCAGGTCGCGGTCCTTGCACGTGCCGGGCTCGCCCTCGTCGGAGTTGCACACGAGGTGCTTCGCGCCCGGGAACTGGCGAGGCATGAAAGACCACTTCAGGCCCGTCGGGAAGCCCGCGCCGCCGCGGCCGCGCAGCGCGCTTTCCTTCACGGTAGCGATCACCTGGTCGGGCGTGATGCCCTCGGAGATGATCTTGCGCAGGGCCTGGTAGCCGTCGCGCGCTTCGTAGTCCTTCAGGCGCCAGTTGGTGCCGTTCAGGTCCTTGTAGATCTGCGGCTCGATGTGGCGGCCGTGGAAACAGGTCTGCACGCCCGTCGCCTGGAATTGGGAGAGAACTTGCTGCGGTGTCATGTCATTGGCCCTGGGCAGAACGCAGGCCGTCGATCAACTGATCGAGCTTGTCGTTGCTCATGAAGCTGCACATCGTGGTGTCGTTGACCAGCATCACCGGCGAATCGGCGCAGGCGCCCAGGCATTCCGATTGCTGCAGCGTGAAAAGGCCATCCGGCGTGGTCTCGCCCATCTTGATGCCCAGCTTCTTTTCGCAGTAGTGCAGCGCATTCGCGCCGTCGCGCAGCTGGCAAGGCAGGTTGGTGCAGACGTTCAGCTTGTACTTGCCGACCGGCCGCTGGTTGTACATGTTGTAGAAGGTCGTGACCTCGTGCACCGCGATCGGCGCGATCCCGAGGTAATCGGCGACTTCCTTTTCGGCGTCGGGCGAGACCCAGCCCTGCGCCTTCTGCACGAGCGTGAGGCACGCCATCACGGCGGACTGTTTCTGGTCGGCCGGGTACTTCGCGAGTTCAAGGTCGAACGCCGCGCGCATTTCGTTCGTCACGATCATCTGTCGATCTCCCCGAAGACGATGTCCATCGTTCCGATGATGGCGACAGCGTCTGCGATCATGTGGCCGCGGCCCATCTCGTCGAGCGCAGCAAGGTGCGCAAAACCGGGCGCGCGGATCTTCAGGCGATAGGGCTTGTTCGCGCCGTCGCTCACGATGTAGATGCCGAACTCGCCCTTCGGATGTTCCACAGCGGCATAAGCCTCGCCCTCGGGGACGCGCATGCCTTCGGTGAAGAGCTTGAAGTGGTGGATCAGCTCCTCCATGTTGGACTTCATGGATTCGCGGCTGGGCGGCGCAACCTTGTGGTTGTCGGTGATCACCGGGCCTGCGCCTTTTGCCGAGTCGGCACGCAGCCAGTCCACGCATTGCTTGATGATCCTGTTGGACTCGCGCAGCTCCTGCACACGGCACAGGTAGCGATCGTACGAATCGCCCGTCTTGCCGACGGGGATGTCGAAATCCATCTTGTCGTAGACCTCGTAGGGCTGCTTCTTGCGAAGGTCCCACGCGATGCCGGAGCCGCGCAACATCGGGCCGCTGAAGCCGAGGTTCAGCGCGCGCTCGGGCGACACCACGCCGATGCCGACAGTGCGCTGCTTCCAGATGCGGTTGTCGGTGAGCAGCGTTTCGTACTCGTCCACGTAGCCGGGAAAGCGCTTCGTGAAGTCCTCGATGAAGTCCAGCAGCGTGCCCTGCCGGTTTTCGTTGAGCCTGTCGATCTGGCGCTGGTTCTTGATCTTGCTGACCTTGTACTGCGGCATCGACTCGGGCAGGTCGCGATAGACGCCGCCCGGCCGGTAGTAGGCCGCGTGCATGCGCGCGCCGGAAACCGCTTCGTACATGTCGAAGAGATCTTCCCTTTCGCGAAAGCAGTAGATCAGCATGTTCATCGCACCGCAGTCGAGCCCGTGCGCGCCCAGCCACAGCAGGTGGTTCAGCAATCGCGTGATCTCGTCGAACATGACGCGGATGTACTGCGCGCGAATCGGCACTTCGATGTCCAGCAGCTTTTCGATCGCGAGGCAGTACGCGTGTTCGTTGGACATCATCGACACGTAGTCGAGGCGGTCCATGTAGGGCAGCGACTGCACGTACGTACGCGTTTCGGCGAGCTTTTCGGTCGCGCGATGCAGCAGGCCGATGTGCGGGTCGGCACGCTGGATGACTTCGCCGTCGAGTTCGAGCACGAGGCGCAGCACGCCGTGCGCCGCAGGGTGCTGCGGCCCGAAGTTCAGGGTGTAGTTCTTGATTTCCGCCATGTCAGTGCCTGAGTCCTGAGGGTTGCGGGCGCCCGTAGTCCTCTTCGCGGATGATGCGCGGCGTGATCTCGCGCGGCTCGATCGTCACCGGTTGGTAGATGACGCGCCCGCGCTCGGCGTCGTAGCGCATCTCGGTGTAGCCGGACACCGGGAAATCCTTGCGGAAGGGATGGCCGATGAAGCCGTAGTCCGTGAGGATGCGGCGCAGGTCGGCGTGGCCTTCGAACACGATGCCGAAAAGATCGAACGCTTCGCGCTCGAACCAGTTCGCGGAGTTCCAAAGGCCTGTGACCGAATCGATCACGGGCAGGTCGTCGTCGGCGCAGAACACCTTCAGGCGCACGCGCTGGTTCAGGCTGATGGACAAGAGGTGCGACACGACGCAAAAACGCGGGCCGTCCCACTGGCCGTTGCCCCACTGCGAGTAGTCGACGCCGGCCAGGTCCATGAGCTGTTCGAACTGGCAGCTCCTGGCGTCCTTCAGCAGCGTCGCAGCGGCGATGTAGTTCCCGGGCTTCACAGTGACGGTGACTTCACCAAAGTTCAAGTCGACGCTCTTCGCGAGATCGCCGAGCGCGGCGGCCACGGTTTCCTTCAGCGCCGCCGGATCGACGGCGTAACTTGGAGTTGTCATGTCAATCAATCCTGGATGTCCGCGCGAGTCGCGCCGGACGATCACCAACAACCGATTCGAGGGCCACCGCGCAACCGGCTTTGCCGGGCCGCTGGTGGCGCCCCCTCGAGGGGGAGGCGCCGAAGGCGCTTCGGGGGTGGGTCACTTTTTTAGGCCCTCGCGATCGTCTGCGTGCGACGGATCTTTTGTTGGAGCTGGATGATTCCGTACAGCAGCGCCTCCGCCGTGGGCGGGCAGCCGGGGACGTACACATCGACGGGCACGATGCGGTCGCAGCCACGCACCACCGAGTAGCTGTAGTGGTAGTAGCCGCCGCCGTTCGCGCACGAACCCATGGAGATGACCCAGCGCGGCTCGGGCATCTGGTCGTACACCTTGCGCAGCGCGGGCGCCATCTTGTTGCACAGCGTGCCGGCGACGATCATCAGATCGGACTGCCGCGGGCTGGGCCGGAACAACATGCCGAAGCGGTCGATGTCGTAACGGGCCGCGCCCGCATGCATCATCTCCACCGCGCAGCACGCGAGGCCGAATGTCATGGGCCAGAGCGAGCCCGTCTTGGCCCAGTTCACGACCGTGTCGACGGTCGTCGTTACCAGGCCTTTGTCCAGAATTCCTTCAGTAGCCATATCACTCCCAGTCGAGCGCGCCCTTCTTCCATTCGTAGACGAACCCCACCACGAGGATGGCGAGGAAAACCATCATCGACCAGAAACCCACGGGGCCGATTTCCTTGAGCGCCACCGCCCACGGAAAAAGGAACGCGATCTCGAGATCGAAGAGGATGAAAAGGATGGCGACGAGGTAGTAGCGCACGTCGAACTTCATGCGCGCGTCCTCGAAGGCTTCGAAGCCGCATTCGTACGGAGAGACCTTCGCCGCATCGGGCTTCTGAAAGCCCATGGACTTGGCGGCGGCCCAGCCCATGACCTGTGGAGCGACCCCTACTCCGACGCCTACCAGGATGAACAGGAGGACGGGAAGGTACTGGTCAAGGCTCATTTGGGGGCTCTCGTCACCGCTGATGGGGCGGCCCTTTGGACCGCAGCCCCAGCTTTCTTGTTTGGTGCCGTCGGCGAGACTCGAACTCGCACAGCTTTCGCCACTACCCCCTCAAGATAGCGTGTCTACCAATTTCACCACGACGGCGTATCGCTAATTCTTGTCCGGACAGTCTCGAGGACTTTGAGAATTGTTGCTTTCCGAACAGCCTTG
>DATJJL010000458.1:0-10612 GCA_035492155.1 Ramlibacter sp.
AGCAGATTCTTGGTGTCGCCGCGCTGCGTTTCGGATTGCTTTGTCTGTAGCGGCTCGGCGTCGGTGTAACTGATCCCAGTTCCAGGGATGCCGACGGTGGTGCGAACCTTGCCGTGCCCGACGGTCACCTTTGCGCCACGCATTCCGAGGCTCGTGGAGATGCCCGATTTCGAAATGTTCAGCGAAATGCCGGGCAGAACTTTCAATCGGCGTTGAAATCGAAATCCCATACAGCTCCCTCCGGCTGCGAGTATCCTCGCGAAGCCCAGCGATGTCCACGGGACGCAGAGTTTTGAAGATGCATTTTTCCCAATACCTTCTGACGGCTGTTCTGCTGCTCGCACTCGCCGGCTGCGCAGCAGCCGTGCCCCGCGACGACCCGGCGACGGCGTGCGCGAAAAGCGAGACCTCGTACGAGTGCCAGGTGGAGCGCTACCACAACGTGAACGCGGACTGAAGCTGCGGCCTTATTTCCAGCCGTCGAGCAAAACGCTTGTCTGCTCCCACAGGTCGCGCAGCTTTTGCACACGTTGCGGCGCATCGGCGGGCATCGCTTCTTTCGCTGCCGATTCGAGCGCGTCCGCATGCTGCTGGATGGCCTTTGCGCCGATGTTGCTCGCGCCGCCCTTGAGTGCGTGCGCCGTTTTCGCGAGTGCGCCGGCATCGCCCGCATCCAGCGCGGCCTGCAGGGCCGAAAGGCGCGGCGGTGTGTCGGCGGCGAAGAGGCGAATGACTTCCTTCGTTGTCGTGAGTTCCTCGTCGTCGAACTCGCGGAATTCCTCCAGCCGGCCGAAATCCATCAGCGGCGCTTCGGCCGCGCTGGCCGCTGCAGGCGCGGCCGCCGCAACGGGCTCGTGACGCGCTTCCCGCTGCGCCACCAACCGTTCCAGCGATTGGGCCAGCGCCGAAACCTGCAACGGCTTCGTCAGGTAGTCGTCCATTCCCGCCGCCTCGCACCGCGCGCGGTCCTCCAGGGACGCGCCCGCCGTGAGCGCGATCACCGGAGGCGCAGCGTCGCCCAGCATCGCGTGGATCTGCCGCGTGGCCTCGAGGCCGTCGACGTCGGGCATGTTCACGTCCATCAGGATCGCACCGAACGCCATGCCTTGGGACACGGCATGCGCGACCGCCTCGACCGCTTCGCGTCCATCGACCGCCGTGCGCCACTCGTAGCCGAGCTTCGCGAGCATGGCGCACGCCACCTTCAGGTTCACTGCGTTGTCGTCCGCGACGAGCACCGTCGCGTGCTTCTTCGCATCGCCCAATGCTGCGGCGCGCGTCCGTTCGCCCGCCGGCGCGGACATGCTTCGCAGCAGCGTCTCGAACAGCTGGCTCTGCCGGGCGGGCTTGAGCAGGCGCGCGGAGAAAAGCTGCCCGGTGTCCTGCGCCGAAGGCATGAAGCCCGATGTGAGCAGCACGATCGGCACATCGGCGAAACGCACCGTCGCCTTGAGCGCACGCGCGACGGCCACACCGTCCATGTCGGGCATGTGCATGTCGGTGATGACGCAGTCGGGCGCCGCCGCGGTATCGCGCGCCCACGCGAGCGCTTCGGGGCCCGATGTCAACGTCGTCACGTCGACGCCCCACAGTTCGAGTTGGCGCTTGAGGATGCGCACGTTCGTCGCATGGTCGTCGATCACGAGGACGCGGCGGTTCGCGAGCAAGCCCGACTGCACGATGTCGACCGCGGGCGGCAGCTCGGTCTTCCTTGCGGGCACCGTGAACCAGAAGGTCGACCCTCTGCCGACTTCGCTTTCGACACCGAGCTCCCCGCCCATGAGTCCGACCAGGCGCTTGCAGATCGCAAGCCCGAGCCCGGTGCCGCCGTACTTGCGCGTGGTCGACGCATCGACCTGCGTGAATGCTTCGAAGAGCGCGCCCACCCGCTCGGGCGGAATGCCGATGCCGGTGTCGCACACACGAAACTGGAGCACCGCGCGCCCTTGTCCGTCGTCGGCCTTCAGTTGCTTCACGTGCACGGCGACTTCGCCTTTGGCGGTGAACTTGACGGCGTTGTTGATCAGGTTGATCAGCACCTGGCGCAGACGCGTCACGTCGCCGAGGATCGCGGCAGGCACCGCGTCGGGCCCTTGTTCGGGCACGTCGACGATCAGCTCGAGCCCCTTCTCGCGCGCACGCGGCGCCGCGATGTCGCACGCTTCCTCAACCGCGCCACGCACACCGAGCGGCTCGCTTTCCAGTTCGAGCTTGCCCGATTCGATCTTCGAAAAATCGAGCACGTCGTTGATCACCGCGAGCAGCTGGTCGCTGGAAAGCCGAATCGTCTGCAGGTAATCGCGCTGTTCGGCGTCGAGCGGCGTTTCAGCCAGCAGCGTGCTCATGCCGACGACACCATTGAGCGGTGTGCGGATCTCGTGGCTCATGGTCGCGAGGAAAGCCGCTTTCGCGCGCGCCGCGGCCAGCGCCTCTTCGCGCGATGCGGCGAGCTCCGCCGTGCGCTGCAAGACGCGCTCCTCCAGCGATTCGTTCGCTTCCTGCAGCGCACGCGCGTTCTCGCGCAACTGTTCGCCGCTCGTGCGCAGCACCTGCGACAGCTGCCGCACCTCGCGGATGCGTGTGCGCTCGTCGATGGCAGGCACCTCGCCGCGGCCCAGCTGCTCGGCCGCAAGACCCAGGCCCTTCAGCCGGCGGCCGATCGTGTGCGCGATCAGGAACGCGATCAGCGTGCCGATCGCGATCAGCAGGCCCATCGCCTCGATCGATTGCCTGCGTGCGCGATCGATGTTGCCGGTGAAGTCGCTCTCCGGCGCCGACACGACGAGCGTCCAGCGCAGCCCGAATTGCTCGCCGAAGGGCCGCTGCACCATCAAGAGCGCGCCGTCGTCCTGCGCGAGCCGCTGCAGCTTGGTGTCGATCGCCACCGTGTCCTCGCTGCGACTTGCCTGCAGCTTCTGCAAGGCCGTGAAGCCGGCGCGCACCATGGGGTTGAAGCTGTCCGCCGGGCTCGTGCGCTGGAACCTGCCGCCGGTCTCGGTGAAGAGCCGGTCGCCCGCCGAGCTCGCCACAAGCAGCCCCCGCTCGTCGATGATGAATGCCGCACCATGCGAGCTGATGCGCTGCGTGCGCAGCAAATCCGCGAGGTGCTGCAGATACAAGTCCGCGCCGATCACGCCGGCCACACCGCCGTCCGCGTCATACACCGGCTGCGACAGGCTGACCATCAGCTCCTTGCGCTCGGCCGAGACTTGCACGGGCGTGAACACGCGGCCCTTGGCTGTAACCGCGCCTGCGTACCACGGCGTGCTGCGCGGCTCGTAGTTGCGCGTCTCGGTTTGTTCGAGGTGGCTGCGGTCGCCGGGGAAGGCCGCCTTGTAGATCGTGCGACCCGCACCGCCTGCAGGCCGGATCGAGATGCGCGCGCCGTCGGGCAGTGCCTGCAGCCCGAGGTATTCGCCGCGCAGGTTGCCGACGTGGAACACGGACACGTCGGGTGACTGCCGCGTGAGCGCGAACGCCATCGCCTCGAAACGCGCGGGCTCGCGCAGCCATGCACGGGCGCGATCGAGATCGTCACCGGAAACGCGCTCGCGGAAGACGCCGTCGAGCACACCTTGCACCTGCTGCACTTGCGCCTCGGTGCCCGTCTGCACGGTGCTCGCGACTTGCGTGAGGATGGTGCCCGCCAGGTCGTCCACGGCATCGGAGCTCGCGCGCGCGAGCATCCACAGCACGAGCAGCGCGGGCACCGCCGCGAGCAGGACAAGGCTGACGGCCAACAGCCGGCGAAGCGAGAACATCAGACGGCGAGCCCGACGAGCTCGACGGCGTCGATCGGCGCCGGGCGGCCGGGGAGGGTGACAAGAGCACGCGCGCCCGTGCGCACTGCGCCTGTCACGCTGCGCAGCGCGTCGATGCTCGCGCAGGCGGCCCACCCCATCGTGTGCGCCTGCTTTTGCAGCAGCATCGTCGCGCTCACCGCATCGCCCACCGGCAGCACCTGCTTGGCGCTGCCGTGCAGCGGATCGCTCAATTCGGCCAGCGTCACATCACCCGCGTGCAAGGCAACGCTCGCCTCGAATCGAGGCAGCCCGCCGCCCGGATGTCGCTGGGACACCAGCTGCTGCACGCCGCGCGCGGACTCGACAAGGCCCAGTGCCGCGCGAGCCGCGCGCAATGCGTGATTGGTGGTGCGCGTGTCGTCGCCCGGCGCGAAGATCGCGAGCAGTCCTTCGCCGACGAAGCGCATGGTGCGCGCGCCGAACAGATGCACCGTATCGTTCGCGTTGACGTAGAACTTCTTCACGAGCTCCGGAAGTTCGGCGGCGGGAAGCTGCGCCGCAAGCAGCGCGTAGTTCGGGATGTCGACGAAGAGCACCGCCGCGTTGGCCAGGCGCTCGTCGCCCTCGCCGCCGACGGTCGATGGCCAGCGCTCGCTCAGTTCGGAAGCCAGGCGGTGCTCGTACAGCTTGGCCAGCTCGTGGCGCTGTTCGTCCAGCGCGAGATTCACCGCGGTGTCCACGGCCAGTGCGTGCAGGCTCGCCTGAACGGCACGCTTGTTCAATTGCGCCGCGACGGCCTGCCGCAGTTCGGCCGCGCGAAAAGGCTTGGTGATGTAGTCATCCGCGCCGGCCGTCATGCCGATGCGCATGTGCGCGCGCTCCTGCAGCGAGGTGAGCAGGATGACGGGGATCGCCGCAATGGTCGCATCGCGACGCATTTCCGCCAGCATGTCGAAGCCGTTCATGCCTGGCATCTGCACGTCGCTGATCACGAGGTCGGGGCATTGCCCGCGCACCAGCGCGAGGCCTTGCACGCCGTCCTCGGCAGCCAGGACTTCGTGGCCGTCTTTCTTCAGCACCGACGCTATCAACGTTCGCGTGCCCGCATCGTCTTCCATCACGACGACTTGAGCCATCGCTTCCTCGCTTTCCGGTAGACGCCCGCTGGCGTCCGTCATCGCTGCGGGGTATCTTAAGTCGAGTGAACACCTCCGATTCGAAATCATCCGCCGGCGAAGTGATCGCCCTCAACGATTTGCCCTCCGGCATCGGCACGACGACCACCAATTCGATCGGCGCCGGGCTGCAGTTCCAGATCAACTACGGGGCGGCCGTCCCCGACGCGGTGAAGAACATCGTGTCGTCGGTCACCAACTACCTGTCGGCACATTTCACGAATCCGGTCACGATCTCCATCGACATCGACTGGAGCAATCTGGGCAGCAACATCCTCGGCGAGACGCAAAACGAGTTTTACGCACTTACGGGTTACTCGACGATCCCTGCCGCGCTCGCGAATACGTCGACGACGGCCGATGACGCATCGACCTTGGCGGCCTTGCCCGGATCGAGCCCGGTCACCAATGGCGTGTGGGCGGCGACGCAGGCGCAGCTGAAGGCTTGGGGAAACACTGGTTTCACGAGCCCCGATGCGACGATCACTTTCTCCTCGAGCTTCCCGTTCGACTTCGACAACAGCGACGGCGTGACTCCTGGAAGCTACGACTTCTACGGCGTCGCCGCGCATGAAATCACCGAGGTGATGGGCCGCATCCTGTTTCAGGGCAGCGTCACGTTCGGCGGGCAGCCCGTGTACATGACGTCGGACCTGTTCAAGTACAGCAATACAGGTGCGCACGTCTACTCCTCGGGCACCACGGCCGGCTATTTCTCCGTGGACAACGGTGCGACCCACCTCGCGAACTACAACACCGTCACGGGCGGGGACTTCGGCGATTGGTCGTCCACGCCGAGCATCCAGGACGCGGCGCGGGCTTTTTCGCCCAGCGGCACCGTCGAGCCCGTCACCGACGCAGACCTGCGCGCGCTCGACGTGATCGGGTGGAACCGCGTCGAGACCGCGAGCATCGACCTCGACCCGGGTTCTGCCGGCGCGGACACCGCCGGGCAGTTCTACGAGATGGCCGGCATCGACACCGGCGCGGATCGTGTCGCCATCGCTGCCAATGGGCCCGATTTCCTGGCGGACACGGGATCGACGCGCTTCACCCAACTCGAAGTCTCCATCGCGAATTCCGATCTCGCCTCAGGCGACCAGCTGCGGGCCGGCACCGCCGCATCGATCAATCTCACCGGCGGTTCAGGCACGGGCACGTTCTCGCTGCTGGGCACGACGTTCAAGTACGCGCTGTCGAACGACGGGACCACCACCAGCGTGGTCTTCACGAGCACCTTGAACGGCACCGCCGATTCCGCGCCCACCTCGAGCTTCGATTCGCTCGTCGCGGCCCTGGCCTACAACAGCACGTCGAATGCGCCTGCCGAAGGCAGCACGCGCTCGTTCGAGGTCAGCGCGAACGACGGCTTCGGCTGGTCGGCGCCTGCGACGTTCACCGTCACACTGCACGCGACGAACGACGCGCCCACCGGCGCTGTCGCGGTCACCGGGCTGCCCGCGATCGGCCACGTGCTCACGGCCGACACGACCCGGCTCGTGGACCCGGATGGCCTCGGCGCGTTCTCCTACCAGTGGTCGGCCGGCGGCGCGCCCATCGGCGGCGCGACAAGCAGCACGTACACCGTGCAGCCCGAAGACGTGAACACCGCGATCACCGTCGCGGTGAGTTACGTCGACGCCGGCGGCACGAGCGAAAGCGTCACGTCGTCAGCCACGACGCCGGTCACTGCGGGAACAACCGGCAACGACGTCATCACCGGCACCAGCGGCGACGACGTCCTCGCGGCGCTGGCAGGCAACGACATCGTCAATGCGCTCGGCGGCGACGACACGCTCATCGGCGCAGCAGGCCTGGACCATCTCGACGGCGGCGAAGGTTCGGACCTGTACATCGTCGCCGCGTCCAACGAGCACAGCGCCGCCGAATTCGCGGACACGGGCACCACCGGCACCGACGAAGTGCTCTTCACTGCGACGTCAGGCACGCTGACGATCTTCGCGGGCGACAGCGGGATAGAAACCGTCACTGCGAACAGCGGCACGGCGGCGCTGTCGATCAACGCGACGGCTGCACCGAACGGGCTCGCGATCGAAGGCAATGGCGGCGCGAACAAGCTCACCGGCTCAGCGTTCGCGGACACGATCGACGGCGGTGCGGGCATCGACACGATGACGGGCGGCAACGGCAACGACACCTACGTGGTCGACAACGTGAAGGACGTCGTCAAGGAAGGGTCTTCCACCGGCGGCATCGACACGGTGGTCGCGTTCGTGAACTACACGCTGGGCAGCAACCTCGAAAACCTCACGCTCGGCGGCGGCGCCGCGATCAACGGCGTGGGCAATGCACTCGCCAACACGATCACCGGCAATGCGGCCTCAAACGTGATCGATGGCAAGGCCGGCGTCGACGTTCTCGATGGCGGCGACGGCTCGGACATCTACATGATCGGCCTGGCCACTGATCACCCTGCGGCCGAAATTGCCGATTCGGGCACGAGCGGAATCGACGAAGTGCGGTTCGCGGCGAAGAGTGGCACTTTGACTTTGTTCTCCGGCGATATCGGCATCGAACGCGTGGTCATCGGCACGGGCACGGGCGCAAATGCGGTGTCGACTGGAACTGGCGCATCCGGCGTGGACGCAAGCGCCGTTGGAAACGGCCTCACGATCATCGGCAACTCGGGCGCAAACGTGCTCACCGGCACGGCCTTCGACGACACGATCGCGGGCGGCGCGGGCAACGACACGCTCACGGGCGGCAGCGGCGCGGACGCCTTCATCTTCAACGCGGCGGGCAAGGACACCGTGACCGACTTCACGCCCGGCACGGACGTGCTGCAGTTCAGCCTTGCACGATTCGCCGCGGTGGGCAACGCGCCCGGTGCGCTCGACGCAAACGCATTCTGGTCGGCGCCCGGCGCCGTCACCGGCCACGATGCGGACGATCGCATCATCTACGACACGAACACGGGCGTCGTTTATTACGACGCGGACGGCAGCGGCACTATCGCGGCGGTCGCGGTCGCCGTGCTGGGCACCGTCGTCCTCCATCCGGCGCTGGCCGCGCCGGACATCCAGGTCATCTCCTGAGGTCGAAGTTGCGCCGACAGCGGCGTGCGATGGAGGCGATCCTCAAGAGCCCGTGAGGGCAGGGCGCAGCAGCGCGTGCTGCGTCGCCGTATGCAGGTCACGCCACACGCGATTGATCGGTGTGCGCGGATCGGCTGCTGCCAGTCCGCAGTGCGGGTAGAGGCGATCGACCGTTTCTCGCGCTGCCTGGGCCCACGCGAGCGAGGCAACGCGTAGGCCCTGTTCATCTATCGTCTCGCCGCGTTCCACCCTCGCCCATGATTCGTCGACCAGCGCGAAGAATCGATCGCGCACGCCGTCATGCCCGGTGATGTCGATGTCTTTCGAGGCCAACGCGATGAAGTGCCGCGCCATGCCTCCGATGTTTGCGGCCAGCGTGATGTACGCGAGCGATGCGAAAGGAAATCGATACAGCGGGCCGTCCGCGGTCGCTTTCGCAAGGTCGATGTCGAAGGCGTGATCCACCGGCACCCACGCGCCGTGGACGCGGAAAGCATGCGATGCCGTTGCACGCAAGCCGATGCTGCGCCAGGTGTCCTGCAGGGCGACATCTCGAGCCGGCACGATGAACGATCGCACGCGTCCATCGGCCATCGCGTTCATCGTGAAGTGCGTCGCATGCGGCGCACCGGTCGCATGGGCCCACGTGCCGCGGATGCGCCAGCCTTCGCCCTCGCGCACGGCCTCGCCGCCCACCGCACCGCTGCCCGCGACGCATACATCGCGCGTTCGCATCACCTCGCGCCCCGGCTCGTGCGGCAGGAAGCCTGCGAACCAGCCCGCGCCCGAACACAAGGTGACGAACCACGCAACGCTTCCGTCCACTTGCGCGAGCGATTCGAGAAAGCGCACGAGCTGCGGCAACGGGGCTTCGCCACCACCGGCATCGCGCGGCGCAAGCAGGCGCAGCCATCCGCGGCGGTGCACGAGCGCCAGCGCGCGCGGATGCAAACGCGCGTGGGCGTCGGCGAATGCGGCCGTGCGCGCAAGCCGGCGCGCGTCGCCGGCGATCAGCTGCGCTTCAGGTGCCACGCGCGCGGTCGTGTGAAAGTCTGGATCCCGTAGGTGGAGAGCGTCAGGCCCACGCCCGAATCGCCATAACCGCTCCACGGCAGGCGCGGGCTCACGCGGTCGCAGCAGTTCCAGTAGAGGCTGCCCGCACGCACCTGCGAGAGGACGCGCTCGGCGCGCTGGCGATCCTTCGTGTACACGCCTGCCGTCAATCCGTAGCGCGTGTCGTTCATCAGCTGCACGGCCTCGTCGTCGTTGGTCACCTTCTGGATGCCGATGATGGGCCCGAAGCTTTCTTCTCGCATCAGCTCCATGGTGTGATCGACATTCGTGAGTACGGTGGGCGCATACCAGTTGCCCGGGCCTTCGAGGCGATGACCGCCGGCCAGCAGCTTCGCGCCCTTCGCCTTCGCGTCGGCCACATGCGCATCGAGCACGCCCAGCTGCGCCGCGCGCGTGATTGCGCCGATGTACGTGTCCTCCTGCATCGGATCGCCGACCTTGAAAGCTTTGACCGTCTCGACGAAGTGCGAGACAAACGCGTCGTGCATGCTTTCGTGCACATAGATGCGCTCCACCGAGCAGCAGCTTTGGCCGGTGTTGTACATCGCGCCATCGGCGAGCGATTCGGCCGCGGCCTTCACGTCGACGTCTTCGCACACATAAGTCGGGTCCTTGCCGCCGAGCTCGAGCTGCAGCTTGATGAAGCGCGACCCCGTCGCGTGCGCGATACGCATGCCCGTCGCGTAGGAGCCGGTGAAGAAAATGCCGTCGACCTTCTGGCCGACGAGCGCAGCACCGACTTCGCCCGCGCCGATGACCGTCTGGAAAACCTCCTGCGGAATACCGGATTCGTGCAGCAGCCGCGCGATCTCCAGCCCCGTGAGCGTCGCGAATTCCGACGGCTTGTACAGCACCGCATTGCCCGTGAGCAGCGCGGGCACGATCACGTTGCAGCCGACGAACCACGGATAGTTCCACGCGGAGATGTTCGCGACCACGCCCAGGGGCGCATGCTCGATGCGCTCGAGCATGTCGTTCTCGTCGTACACGGTCTCGGGCTCGATCACGGTGTGGACCAGCCCGGCGAAGAAGTCCAGCCGGCCGAGCAGGCCGTTCAATTCATTGCGCGACATGCGAATCGGCTTGCCGGTTTCGCGTGTCATCACTTCGGCGAGTTTCGGCAGATCGCGTACGACCGCGCCCTGGAACCGCTCGATGCAGGCGATGCGTTCTGCGAGCGGGACCCTGGCCCAGGGCAGTTGCGCAGCGCGTGCAAGCTGCGCCTTGTTCGCAACCGACGCCGCGTCGTCGGCAGGCACGTCGGCGATCTTTGCGCCGGTCGCCGGATTGAAGATGGAAAGTGATCTCATGATGTGCGCGCCGCGCGTGCCGCGGCGAGGAAATCGTCGAGCAGCGCGGCATCGTCGATGGTGTCGCTGCCCGGCCGGTGGAATTCGGGATGCCACTGCACGCCTGCGAGCCAAGGCTTGCTGGAATCGGGGCGACGAATCGCCTCGACGATGCCGTCTTCGGTGCTCACGGCCTCGATCGCAAAGCCCGGCGCAAGATCCCTGATGGCCTGGTGGTGGATGCTGTTCACCTTGAACTCGCGCCCTTGCGGATA
>DATJJL010000459.1:0-2466 GCA_035492155.1 Ramlibacter sp.
CTGGCTCTTGTTCACGTCGTCGTTCGGGTGGATCAGGCGCCCTTCCCCGCGCGGGCCGCCGAGGAGTTCGCTCGCACGATTGGCGAGCACCTCGTTGACGTTCATGTTGGTCTGCGTGCCCGATCCCGTCTGCCAGACGACGAGCGGAAACTCGTCGTCGTGTTGACCTGCAAGCACTTCGTCGCACGCTGCGATGATGGCGCCGGCCTTGTCCTGCGACATCAGGCCCATCAGGTGATTCACCACCGCCGACGATCGCTTGATCTGCACGAGCGCCCGGATGATTTCGCGCGGCTGGCGCTCGCCGGAGATCGCGAAGTTCTGCAGCGAGCGCTGGGTCTGTGCGCCCCACAGGTGCTTGGCAGGGACTTCGATGGGGCCGAAGGTGTCTTTTTCGGTTCGGGTGTTCATGCGCGAACCGTAGCACCAATCAGAGGGCGGGAACTGTTCCAGCTCATCCGTCACTCACCTTGATGCCGCTGACGATCAAGCTCCCCCAAAGCCCGGAACATCGCCCCCTGAGCGATCCGATCGAGCTTCCGCCCAAGCTGAAAGGGCCGCTTCCGCCGTCGCGGGAGTCATCGAGGGAATTGAGCATCAGCCCGCGGCCGACGCCGTCCGGTACGTACCTGCCGTTTCCGCTGACTGCCCAAGCTGCCGCCCTGGAACAATGGGAAAGGGGCGCAGTCGGCGAAGCCGTGCAAACAATGGGATCGAGCAAGCAGAGGTCGATCCAGGCTCTGAAATCGGCCTCGAAGCTCGCGTCGCTGGGCCGTGCCGATATCGCCGTGGAGAAACTGAAAACGATCGTCGAAGCGAATCCGGGACAACCTCTGCCGAAGTTCTATCTGGCGAGGTCGCAGGTGCTGGCCGGAAGATACGACGACGCGATCGCTTCCTGCGATGCGGCCGTCGACGAAGGCCTCGAGCCCTCATACGTGGCTGCCGATGTGAACGCGCAATCCAACCTGCTCAAAGGCGATCCGAAAGCTGCCGCCGCCACGCTTGACGCCGCGTCGCGCACGCTCGTGCTGACCGCCGAGATGGTCAAGCGCGCCAATGGCGAGAAAGGCCGCGCCGCGCAGGTTTTCGATCCGAAGCGCACCTACAACGCAAAGGAAATGGCCGAATACTTCGCATGGCGCGGCGACCATCGGGCCGTTGTCGAATGGCTGAAGCAGGCCATTGTGCGAAACGCATTTGCCGAGATCAGCGAATTCATTCACTCGCCCTTCATCGGCCCGATCCTGGACGTGCCGGCTGTCAAGGTCTTGCTCGCCGAACTGCAAGTTCGCCCGCAAGACTTGCCGGCTTTTCGTGTCAGCGTTTCGGCAAACCCGCAGCCGCGCGGCTGAAGTTCGCTATTGCGGCGGCTTCGCTTGCGGAATGCCTGCATCCCGCTCTTCGCGGATGACATTGTCCAGCCTGAGAACCATGACCTTGGCCGCCGACAACACCTTTTGCGCTTCAACCAGCTGAGGGATCGGGGATTTGCAGCACCCCGACTGCGCACGGACCTGCTCACGGATTTCTTCCTCGCGGTGCGCCAGTTCAGCCTCCAGCTCTTGCTTGATTGCACCCATCGTGTCGATCCTCACTTGCGCAGATGCGCTTCCCAAATCGGAGATTCGCTCGTTCAGCTTGCTCACGTCGATGGAAGCCGCGAGCAGCTTGGGTCGCAGCCTTTCCGAGTAGAAGAATTCAATCGCGCGAAGCGGAGGCCGCGGCAGGTGAGCATCGCGCGACGGCGATAGCTCCTGCCGCTTGTTGGTCTTCTTCACTTCTGCGCCTTGCCTGATTTCCATCAAGGGCATCGCTGAATCGGCGCCATCTTTGCCCTCTTTGGACGTGGCGTCGGACGAATGCGGGTCGAGCGAGTTGGTGCCGACGCTCGTTCTGCGGGGTTGGGGTTGGAGTTCAGTTTGCATGGGCACTGAGTAGCAAATTCGGCTGACTGGTTCCTTTTGGTTCAGGTGCAAAGACGCAACAGGTTTCGCACGCCTGACCGGGACCAATTTCACGGTCATGGAAATCTCGCAGCGCAGAGGTGGCCCGGCCGTTGCACCGATGAGCCAGTCCAAGCCTAATGGCGGCGTGCAGCCATTCCATGAATTCCTTGTTCGCTGGTCCCAGGCGGACGTGTCCGCCAAGGCCTATGAGCTCTTCCATGCCGGAAGCGACCAGCCCGAGCATGCATTTCTCGCGCGGCAATTACGCGCCGTGGCACAGCGCTGGGAAAAGGGCCTGCACCTCGAGATACGCCACATGCAGCTGCGCATGCCCAGGCTGCCCGCCCGTGACCCCGCGCAAGGAACCGGAAACTCGCGGCTGAGATAATTCGGGGATGACCTCCTCGATCAAGCAAGCCGATCTGATCGATTCGATCGCCGGCGCCCTCCAGTACATCTCCTACTATCACCCCGCCGATTACATCGCGCACCTCGCGCGCGCGTACGAGCGGGAGCA
>DATJJL010000460.1:0-4985 GCA_035492155.1 Ramlibacter sp.
GAAGATGAACTCCGCGAAGGAATCGGCCAAGGTCCTCGTCGAAGCGATCAAGAAGGACATCAAGCCGCGCGACATCGTCACCAAGAAGGCGATCGAGAACGCTGTCGCAGTGATCATGGCAACAGGCGGATCGACCAACGCCGTGCTGCACTTCCTCGCGATCGCACATGCGGCCGGCGTCGAATGGACCATCGACGACTTCGAGCGCATCCGCAAGAAGACGCCGGTGATCTGCGACCTCAAACCCAGCGGCAAGTACCTCGCGGTGGACCTGCATCGCGCAGGCGGCATCCCGCAGGTGATGAAGCTATTGCTCAATGCCGGCCTGCTGCACGGCGACTGCATCACGATCAGCGGCAAGACGATTGCCGAAGTGCTCAAGGACATTCCCGATGCGCCCCCGGCGAACCAGGACGTGATCCGCACCATCGCCAAGCCGATGTACGAGCAGGGTCACCTCGCGATCCTGCACGGCAATCTGTCGCCTGAAGGCTGCGTCGCGAAGATCACCGGCCTGAAGAACCCGGTGATGACGGGCCCGGCGCGCGTGTTCGACGACGAGCAATCGGCGCTGCAGGCGATCCTCGACGGAAAGATCAAGGCGGGCGATGTGATGGTGCTGCGTTACCTCGGCCCGAAAGGCGGACCGGGCATGCCCGAGATGCTGGCGCCCACAGGAGCACTCATCGGCGCGGGCCTGGGAGAAAGCGTGGGCCTCATCACCGACGGGCGCTTCTCGGGCGGCACGTGGGGCATGGTGGTGGGGCACGTTGCGCCCGAGGCTGCCGCGGGAGGCACGATCGCTTTCGTGAAGGAAGGCGATTCGATCACCATCGACGCGCACAAGCTCTTGCTGCAGCTGAATGTGCCCGATGCGGAGATCGCGAAGCGGCGCGAGGGATGGAAGGCGCCTGCGCCGCGCTACACGCGAGGCGTGCAGGCGAAGTTTGCTTTCAATGCCGCGAGTGCGAGCAAGGGTGCGGTGCTGGACAACTACTAGTTGTCATCTCATCCCGGCGAAGGCCGGGATCGTTGGCGGTGGATATATCCCGGTGTAGCCATCGCCGGCGGCCCCGGCCTTCGCCGGGGCGACGAAGCTCGTTACCTGCGCTTCGTCGTCTTGATGCCCAGCGACTCCTTGCTCTTGTCGATGCGGGCCTTCTTCTTGGCGTTTTCCTTCTCGACGGCCTTGCGCTTGGTGTAGCCGGACCAGTCGGCCCACGTCCACCAGGCAACGGCCAGCGCGAACGGCGAGAGAACGACCCACCAGCTCCACGCGGCAACGGGGCCGATCTCCTGGTACTTCATCAGCAGCGCGATGATGCCGAGTCCGAGAAAATACATCGATGGTCCTCCAAACCTAAGCTGGATCAAGTGCACCGTCAACGGCCGTCACTAGAATCACGTTGCTACGACTGTACTGCAACCGACCCATTCCCCCACAGAGGAACATCCATGAAACGCTCCCTTCTTGCCCTGGCGCTGTGCGCCGCCGCCGCTTCGCCGGCGTTCGCGCAGCTGGATCTCGCCCAGTCGAAAAACTGCATGGCCTGCCACGCCGTCGACAAGAAGGTTGTCGGCCCCGCCTACAAGGACGTCGCGGCCAAGTACGCCGGCGACAAGGCCGCCGTCGACAAGCTGACGCAAAAAGTGATGAAGGGCGGTTCCGGCGTTTGGGGCCCCGTGCCGATGCCCGCGAACCCGCAAGTCACCGAGGCCGAAGCCAGGAAGCTGGTCACCTGGATTCTCAGCCTCAAGTAACAGGCGCTCGCGCAGCCGATTCAAACGTTCTGCCCGAGCTGCTCCAGGATCGCGGGATTCTCGAGCGTGCTCACGTCCTGCGTGATCGCCTCGCCCTTGGCGATCGAGCGCAGCAGGCGCCGCATGATCTTGCCGCTGCGCGTCTTGGGCAGGTTGTCGCCGAAGCGGATGTCCTTCGGCTTGGCGATCGGTCCGATCTCCTTCGCCACCCAATTGCGCAGCTCGGTGGCGATTTGCCTGGCCTCTTCACCCGTGGGTCTTGAGCGCTTGAGAACGACGAACGCGACGACTGCTTCGCCGGTGAGATCGTCGGGACGCCCCACCACGGCGGCTTCCGCCACCATGTCGGTTTTCGCAACCAGCGCCGATTCGATTTCCATCGTGCCCAGACGGTGGCCCGAGACGTTCAGCACATCGTCGATGCGGCCCGTGATGCGGAAATAAGCGCTCTTCGCATCGCGCACCGCGCCGTCGCCCGCAAGGTACATCTTGCCGCCGAGCTCCTCGGGGAAGTAGCTCTTCTTGTATCGTTCCGGATCGCCCCAGATCGTGCGGATCATCGACGGCCAGGGTCGTTTGATCACGAGCAGGCCGCCTGCGCCGTTCGGTACGTCGTGGCCCGTCTCGTCGACGATCGCGGCCATGATGCCCGGCAGCGGCAGCGTGCATGAGCCCGGCACGAGCGGCGTCGCACCCGGAAGCGGCGTGATCAGGTGTCCGCCGGTTTCTGTTTGCCACCACGTGTCGACGACCGGGCAACGCTCGCCGCCGACATTGCGCCAGTACCACATCCACGCTTCGGGGTTGATCGGCTCGCCCACCGTGCCCAGGATGCGCAGCGACGAAAGATCCCAGTTCTTTGGGTGCACCTTCTCGTCGGTCTCGCTCACCTTGATGAGCGAGCGGATCGCCGTGGGCGCTGTATAGAAAACCGAGACCTTGTGCTTTTCGATCATCTGCCAAAAGCGGCCGGCGTTTGGATAGGTCGGGATGCCTTCGAAAATCACCTCGGTCGCGCCCGCCGCGAGCGGGCCGTAGGCGACATAGGTGTGGCCCGTCACCCAGCCGATGTCGGCCGTGCACCAGAAGACATCGTGCGACTGGATGTCGAACACCCAGTCCATCGTGAGCTTGGCCCACAGCAAATAGCCACCCGTCGAATGTTGAACACCCTTCGGCTTGCCGGTGGAACCTGACGTATAGAGGATGAACAGCGGATGCTCCGCGCCGACGGGCACCGGCGCGCATTCGGTGCTCTGCCCTTGCAGAACTTCGTTGAAGGTCTTGTCGCGGCCGGCGACCATGTTGCAGGCAGTCGGCGTGCGCATGTAGACAAGCACAGACTTGAGCGTGTCGCAACCGCCCATGGCAATGCCTTCGTCGACGATGGCTTTGAGCGGCATCTCCTTGCCGCCGCGCATCTGGCAGTTGGCCGTGATGACCGCAACAGCACCGGCGTCGATGATGCGTTCGTTCAGCGCCTTGGCCGAGAAGCCGCCGAACACCACGCTGTGCGTCGCGCCGATGCGTGCACAGGCCTGCATGGCGACGACGCCTTGCACCGTCATCGGCATGTAGACGATCACGCGATCGCCCTTCTTGATGCCTTGCGCCTTCAGCGCGTTGGCGAACTGGCTCACATTCGCGAGCAGTTCCTTGTACGTGACCTTGGTGACCGCACCGTCATCCGCTTCGAAGATGATCGCCGTCTTGTTTTCGACCGGCGTTCCCATGTGCTTGTCGAGGCAGTTGGCCGAGGCGTTGAGCTCGCCGTCCTCGAACCATTTGTAGAAAGGCGCCTTCGATTCGTCGAGCGTCTTCGTAAAGGGCTTGATCCACTGCACGTTGTCGCGGGCCAGTCGCGCCCAGAAGCCTTCGAAGTCGGTTTCCGCTTCCTTGCACATTGCCTCGTAAGCCGCCATCCCGGAAATGCGGGCGGCCTTCACGGCCTGCTCGCTCGGGGGAAAGACGCGGTTTTCGACCAAGACCGATTCGATGTTGCTCATGAGCTTTTGTCTCCAACGATATTGAATTGGGCCGTAATGTCAGTCTTGGCACTTACAAGCGACTGACTGGAAGGGGAAATCTACTCCGAAGCGCCCCTTGTGTCATTGCTAAACCATTTTCTCAGGCCGAACCCACTCGTCGAACTGCTCCGCCGTCACGAAGCCCGTGGCAATCGCAGCGTCGCGCAGGCTCGTGCCTTCCTTGTGCGCCTTCTTCGCGATCTGCGCCGACTTGTCGTAGCCGATGTGGGGATTGAGCGCGGTGACCAGCATCAGCGATCGATTCACGAGCTCTTGAATCCGCTCGCGGTTCGGCGTGATGCCCACTGCGCAATGGTCGTTGAAGCTTGCCATTCCATCGGCGAGCAGCCGCACGCTTTGCATGAAGTTGTGCGCGATCATCGGGCGAAACACATTCAGCTCGAAGTTGCCCGAGGCGCCGCCGAAGTTGATGGCGACGTCGTTGCCGAACACCTGGCAGCACAGCATGGTCACCGCTTCGCTTTGCGTCGGGTTCACCTTGCCCGGCATGATCGACGAGCCCGGCTCGTTCTCGGGGATGCTCAATTCGCCCAGGCCGCTGCGCGGGCCGCTCGCGAGCCAGCGGATGTCGTTGGCGATCTTCATCATGCTCGCGGCGAGCGTCTTGAGCGCGCCGTGTGCGTGAACCAGCGCATCGGCCGCAGCCATTACTTCGAACTTGTTCGGCGCGGAGACGAAAGGCAGGCCGGTGAGGCGCGCGAGTTCGGCCGCGACTTTTTCGGCGTAGCCCTTCGGGGCGTTCAGGCCCGTGCCCACAGCCGTTCCTCCCAATGCAAGCTCGCACAAGTGCGGCAACGTCGCGTGCAAGTGGCGGTCGCACTGCTCCAGTTGCGCGACGTAGCCCGAGAACTCCTGACCCAGTGTGAGCGGCGTCGCGTCCTGCAAATGCGTGCGGCCGATCTTCACGATGTCCATGAACTCGTCGGACTTCGCAGCAAGCGTCATCTTCAGCTTCATGAGCGATGGCAGCAGCTTGTTGCGGGTGCCTTCGACCGCTGCGATGTGCATCGCCGTCGGAAACACGTCGTTGGACGTCTGGCTCTTGTTCACGTCGTCGTTCGGGTGGATCAGGCGCCCTTCCCCGCGCGGGCCGCCGAGGAGTTCGCTCGCACGATTGGCGAGCACCTCGTTGACGTTCATGTTGGTCTGCGTGCCCGATCCCGTCTGCCAGACGAC
>DATJJL010000461.1:0-15518 GCA_035492155.1 Ramlibacter sp.
CTTTGCGGATCGGAGATCTTGTCGATCTGCGCAAGCGCTTCGGAATTGCGCCCTGCATCCGACAGCGCCTGCGCAAGATTGTTCGTGACGATCGCCGATTGCGGATGCTTGGCCTGCGCGTCGCGCAGGATCGAGATGGCGCGCGCATGTTCGCCGTGATCGTTGTGCAGGTTCGCCAGGCCGATCATCGCGGGCAGATCCCCGGGCCAGCGCTTGAGCGCCGCTTCGTAACCCTTCAACGCGGCGTCGGCCCCGCCGACACGAGACATCGCGATGACGGCATTCACCCACCGGTCTTCGCTTGCAGTCGCAGGAATGCGGCCAGGCGGTGTCACCACCATCGCCCAATACTTGCCCGCCATCCACTCGCGTTCGAAGTAGCTGAACGGCATCTCCTGCCGCTCGGTCTTGCCCGAGCGCAGGTAGATCGTTCCGGACGGGTAGTCGAAGCCGTTGACGACCGCGTAATGCCATTCGGCAATGAAGGGCGACATCAGGCTGACGTCCTGCAGCACCACCACGGGATTGCCCGCCGCGACTTCGCGCAGCAGGTCGTCGTACTTCGGCGCGAGCTCGTAGGAGACGCGGCCGTAAGTGCGCGGCGCAGCCAGCATCTCCAGCTGCAGGCTGCCCTTGCGCGCGGGCACGAACACCTGTTTGACCAGCGGATCGGGCGTGATGTCGACGCCGGAATATGCGAGCACCGTCGCGAGTGCGGCAGGCCCGCACTGGTAGTCGTCCTGGGGGAAGAACGGGACCGACTTCAGTTCGACCGTTTGCGGCACGCCTTGCGGCCACTCGCTGCGCAAGGCGACCGTTTGCGGAACGAGCTGCGCGCAGCCCGCAACGAATGCGGCCAGCGCGCAGGCGAGAAGGCGTGTAGCCGCTCTGGCTGTCACTTACGGTAGGCGAAATACCAGATCGCCGCAACGACGATCACCACCGCCGCCCAGCCCCAGCCGCTCATCGCGCCCGCCGGTGCGGTCTGGATGTCTTGCGCGAGCGTGTGCACTTCCTGGTCGGTCATCGACGCGACGCGTTCGCGCGCGGATTGCGGATCGACGCCCAGCGCTTGCAGCTGCGCGGTAGTCTCGGAGCGATTCAATACGCTCATCACGGCGGCGCGATCGGATTGCGCGCCCTGCACGGCTGCAGCCTGGTCGGCGCCGATCATGCCGGCGCGGGCCGTCTGGAACCCCAGGCCCAACATCGATATCACCAGGATGCGGCAGGTCATCTTCTTGATTGTGGACGTCATCTTCAGGCTCCTTGGAAGGTTGGTGCGCCTCAAGGCGAAGAACCCCACCGGCGGGCGCGGAATCAATATACGCGTGCTATCGCGATCCGTGTGGGCCAGCAGTTGCGTTCTGCCGACTCAACAAGAAAAAATCCTCAGGTGAGTTCGGGGTTCTTGCGAATGGTGTCGCGCACGCGGTGCTCGTGGCGATCGAGTTTGCCGAGCGTGTGATCGAGCGCACGCACGAGCTTGCGTGCCGCGCCGCGCATGGCTTCGTCCATGTTCTCGGCGTGATGCTGCACCGCGAGCGGCTCGTGCCCGTTCAGGCGCGCCTCGAGCATGCACCGCATGTCCTCGCTGCTTTTCTTGCCTTTGGCCTCGTCGGTCAGGTGCACTTCGACGCGGGCGATCTCATCGACGAAATGCCCGAGTTCGCCGTTGAGGAACTCGGTGGCCCAGCGCTCCAGCGTTTCCTTGCCGCTCAGCCCGTCGCCCGTGTTCAATTGAACTTGCATGCCGCTTCCTTTCATGGATTGTGATCCCAATTTGCGAGGCTCGGGCAAGGGCTGCTGTAGGGCAAGCGCGCCGAACGCCTGTCGGATTGATCGGGCCGGGCGCAAAGTAACATTGACCAATGCTAGACACCATCGACATCGAAACGGCGGCTCAGCCGAAGACAAGCATCATCGTGTTGCACGGCCTGGGCGCGGACGGCAACGACTTCGTGCCTTTCGCGCAGGAGATCGATTTGGCCGCCGTCGGCCCCGTGCGCTGGGTGTTCCCGCACGCACCGGTGATCCCGGTGACGATCAACGGCGGCTATCGCATGCGCGCTTGGTACGACGTGCTGCATTCGGCCGACCTGCGCCAGCGACAGGACGAGGCGGGCTTGCGCGCATCGCTCAAGAACATCGAGGAGATCATTGCGCGCGAGAACGAGCGGGGCAGCGCTTCCAGCCGCATCGTGCTTGCGGGGTTCTCGCAAGGTTGTGCGATGGCGCTGCTCACGGGGCTGCGCCACAAGGAGCGTCTCGCAGGCATCGTGGGCATGTCGGGTTACCTTCCGCTTGCGGAGACGACGTCGGCGGAACGCAGCGAGAGCAACCAGCTCACGCCGATCTTTCTCGCGCATGGGACGATGGACCCGATGATCCCGGTCGATGCCGGCGCGATGTCGCGCGACGCGTTGCGCGCGCTGGGCTACGACGTCGAATGGCACGAATACCCCATGCCGCATTCGGTGTGCATGGAAGAGGTGAGCGACCTCGGTGCGTGGCTGCGCAAGGTGCTGGCTTAGGCCATCACGCGACTTCGCCGCCGAAGGCCTTGATCAGGTTGGCGATGTACTTGTCGACGAGCTTTTCGAATTCACCTTCGACCACCGGCTGCACGACGAGCTTCATCAAGGCGGGAAAGGGCAGGTGGATTTCGCCGTCGATCTTCAATTCGATGTGCGTGGCCTTCTTGTCCTCGCGGATCTTCCAGTGCCCGCCGACGAGGGCGTTGCCCACGTCTTTGACCGGTGTCCAGATGACGGTGCCCTTGGCCTTGTCGCTCTTGTACTTGCTCGCATATACCGTCTGGATGCCGATGTCCTTCGTGCCGACCTTGTGCATCTCCCACTTGTAGACGCCGTCGCCCATGTCGGTGAGCTTCTCGACTTTCGGGAAATGCGAAACCGATTTGGGAACGTCCGAGAGAACGGCGAACACGTCATCGAAACCCGCCTTCACGGCAAACTCGTAGCCAAGATCGATGTGGACCGTCAAAGCCATGCGAATCTCCTTGCGTTGATCTTCCCGCCGCGGGGCAGTTTACCGGTCCAATCCCGGTTTCCGCCTACCAGAAATCAGGCGTATTCGCGCAAAGCAGAAAAAGCGCCGCCGTGCTACCTTCCGGGCCGTGAAAGAAGACAAGCGCCAGCCGCCGGCCCGTATTGCACACCTTCCGCCCGAGAGGCTGAAGGGCATCCGACGCGGCATCGAAAAAGAAAGCCTGCGTGCGACGGCCGAGGGCAGCCTCGCCATGACGCCGCATCCGAAGCCGCTGGGCTCTGCGCTGACTCACCCCAACATCACCACCGATTACAGCGAGGCGCAACTCGAGCTGATCACCGGCGTGCATGCCACGCCCGAGACGTGCCTCGAGGAGCTCACGCACATCCACCAGTTCACGTATCGCGCGCTCGGCGATGAAATGATGTGGGTGTCGAGCATGCCGTGCAACCTGCCGGCCGACGAGAACATCCCGGTCGGCCGCTACGGCTCGTCGAACGTGGGCCGCGCGAAGAGCGTGTATCGCATGGGCCTGGCGCACCGCTACGGCCGCCGCATGCAGACGATCTCGGGCATCCACTACAACTGGTCGATGCCCGGCGTGACGAGCGAAGAGTATTTCGCGCTGATCCGCAACTTTCGCCGGCACGCTTTCCTGCTGCTGTATCTCTTTGGCGCGTCGCCGGCTGTTTGCGATTGCTTCGTCGCCGGGCGCGACCATCCGCTGCAAAAGCTCGCCGAAGGCACGATGTACATGCCGCATGGCACGTCGCTTCGCATGGGGCGCCTCGGTTACCAGAGCGAAGCGCAGGCGAGCCTCGCGGTGAGCTACAACGGGCTCGATGGCTACGCTGCATCGTTGCAGGAGGCGCTCACGAAGCCGTACGCTGCATACGAAGCCGTGGGCATCATGAACCCCGGCGGCGAATACAACCAGCTCGCCACCAGCTTGCTCCAGATCGAAAACGAGTTCTACGGAACGATCCGCCCGAAGCGCGTGATCCGCCCCGGCGAGCGGCCGTTGCATGCGCTGCGCGAACGCGGCGTCGAATACGTCGAAGTGCGGCTGCTCGACCTGAATCCGTTCGTGCCGGTGGGCATCACGCTGCAGACCACGCGCTTCCTCGACATCTTCCTTTTGCATTGCCTTCTGTCGGACAGCCCGCCGGACACACCGGCAGAGATCGCTGCGCTCGGCCGCAACCAGCACAAGACGGCGGCATACGGACGCGAGCCGGGCCTCACGCTCGAGCGCGACGGCAAGGAGATCGCGCTGGTCGACTGGGGCGCGCAACTGCTGCGCGACTTCGCGCCCATCGCCGCGATGCTGGATGCGGCGCACGCGACCAGCGACTACAGCGACACACTTCGCGCAGCGCAATCGGTCATCGACCAGCCCGACATGTTGCCGTCGGCGCGCGTGCTCGATGTGATGGCGCGCGACCATGCCAACTCGTTCATGGCGTTCACGCGCGCGCAATCGCAGCAGACGAAGTCGAAGCTGCTCGCGCTGCCGTTCCCGGGCAGCCTGCAAGCGAAGTTCGAAAGCCTGGTCGAGCAGTCGGTGAAGGACCAGAAGGCGATCGAAGCCGCCGACACGATGCCGTTCGAGCAATACCGGCAGCAGTACATCTCGCCCGAGCGCCTTGGCATGACTCGCGCGGCGATCGCGCCTGCGCTCGCCGCGGTATAGGAGAACCCATGAAGAAACGCACATTCGTCGCCGCTGCAATTTCCGCAGGATTTGCCGCCGCGTTCATCGCTTCACCGTCCTTCGCGAAGGATCACGGCGAAGGCCATGGCCACGGCAAGGGCCATGACAAGCAGGAAGAAAAGGCCGAGCGCCGCGAAGAGGCGCGCGAAGTGCGGCAAGGCGCTTATTTCACCGATCGGCACCGCGAGGAAGTGCATCGCTATTACGCCGAACACTACGGCGGCCGCAAGGGTTGCCCGCCCGGCCTCGCGAAGAAGCACAACGGCTGCCTGCCGCCCGGACAGGCGCGCAAGTGGGCGGTTGGTGCTCCGCTGCCCCGCGATGCTGTCGTGTACGCGGTGCCGCAACCGGTGCTCACGTACTTGCCGCCGGCCCCCATCGGCTATCGCTACGAACGCGTGGGCGGCGACCTGGTGCTGATCCACATCGGCGACAGGATGGTCGTCGACATCATGCTCAACCTCTTCTGAATTTCCCCGTCGTTGAAACAGCGCCCGGGTGGCGCTGTTTTCATTTTTGGCGAAAGTCCTACAACGGCCGCAAGAGCCAACGGCCACAGTCGGCGATATCCCCGTTTCAGAAGGATGCGACATGAAGTTGTCGATGCGTGTTGCGGCGCTGGCATTGTTTGCCCTGTTTGCTGCCGGCAGCGAGGCGGCGCCGCCCGCGCAGGCCTCCGGTTACGGAGTCAAGCTTGGAGGCTTCTTATCCGAGCAGGACAAGGAAGCCGCGAAGAAGTCGTTCGCGCAACATTTCGCCAAGACGAAGGAATGCCCCAAGGACATGGAGCGCAAGGGCAAGACATGCCGAGCCCTGGTGCAGGGCCACTACTGGGCCGTCGGCCAGTCGCTGCGCAAGGAGGTCGAAACCTTCGAGGTGCCCGAGGACGTGCTGGCACACCTTCCGAAGGCGCCGGAAGGCTACGAATACGTGCGCGCCGGCGAGGACATCCTGATGATTTCCAAGGGCCTGCACCTCGTCGTCGACGTGATGCAGGATGTGGTGGCCTGACGCCGGGTCACGCGTCGCGCGTGAGCTTCGCCGGTTCTGTGCTCGTCCACGCCGCGCTTTCGCCCGGCGCGTGCTTTTTGAAATCGGCGTCGCGGATCGCGAGCAGGGCGTCCAGGTCCGACTTCGCGTGGTCCGCCTCCGGCGCCACCGCGACACCTGAAATTTGCAGCGGACTGTCGTCTGCGCTGCCTGCATTCGCTTGCAACTGCGACGTCCAGCTGCCGGGATGCGGCAGCGGCGGACACACTGACTCGTCCTCCAGTCCGAATTGCCACGAGATGCCGTTCAGCCATGTCGAGGCCATCGGGTCGAAGGTCAGGACGCGCTTGATGAGCGCCTGCTGGAGGGCGACACCGTGCACGACCAGGCGCTCGTCCCAGTGCTTGATGAGCAGGCGCCAGTGCAGCCCCTTCGTGCCGTCGCGCGCCGTCGTCGTGAGCGGCTCGCCCGCAAGCCAGCCCGACGGAATGCCCTGGCGATGCAAGGTGTCTCGCAGCACGACCTGGAGCAGTTCGCGGCGCGTGCCGTTTTGCGACAGCGGAAACTGCTGCGATGCCACAGGCGCAAGCTGCGGCTGCATGCGCGACGCTTCGAACGCAGGCGGGTTGCTCGCGCTGAACAGGCGCTGGAAGAATTTCATGGAAGACGCCCCTCTCCCGCGATAGTAACAACGTGTTGCAATGCTGCGCAAGAGCAGGCTGGGCAGTAATCTACGCGTTGTATGCATGCCACCGATCCCCTGGAACTCCTCCCCCGCGACCTGAGCGCCTACCGCACAGGGAACACCGCTGTCGACTACGTCCACCGCTTCGAGTCGGGCAGGCCGGGGCCCCACGTGTTGATCAACGCGCTCACCCACGGCAACGAGTTTTGCGGGATGGTCGCCGCGACCCACCTGCTCGATACGGGCGTGCGCCCCAGGATCGGCACGTTGACGGTGAGCTTCGCGAACGTCGAGGCGTACAACTCGTTCGATGCAGCCGATCCGCTCAAGAGCCGGATGCTCGTGCACAACCTGAACCGCATCTGGTCGCGCGAATGGCTCGAGGGCAAGGAGGACAGCCCCGAGCTGAAACGCGCGCGCGCGATGCAGCCCGTCGTTGCAGCCGCGGACCACATCCTCGACATCCATTCGACGGCGCAGCCGGTCGAGCCCTTCTGGGTGTACCCGGGGTTCGAGCGCAATGCGCGCGCGGCGCTGGCCGTTGGCGTCCCCCAGATCCATCTGGTGATGCCGGCGGGCATGAACACCGGCACGCCGCTGATCCAGCACGGACGGCACGGCCAGGCAGACCACGACGGCGTGGCGCTGGTGGCCGAATGCGGCCAGCATTTCCTTCGCGCCAGCGGCGAACTTGCGACCGAGATCACCATGCGCTTTCTCGCGCACTTCGGACTCGTCGATGCCGACCCCAATTGGGCCCAGCCGAAACCTGCGCGCCGATTCGAACTGCTCTGGACACCCGTCATCAAGACGGGCAAGGTGAAATTTGCCAGGCCCGTGGTGGGCCTGGAGTCCTTCGCGAAAGGCGAGCTGATCGTGACCGACGGGGATGAAGAAGTGCGTGCGCCTTGCGACGACTGCACGATTTTCATGCCCGCGCGCGTGCACATTCCCGGGCGCGAGCTCGTCTACCTGACTCGCCCACTGGGCTGAACTCAGTACGGGTAAGGGCCTTCGCCATACGGCTGGTAGTTCGGCGGCTGGTAGTACGACGGTGCCTGGTAGTAAGGTGCCGGCGCGGCGGCTGAATTCACGATCGCGTTTGCGATGAGCCCGGTGGCCAGGGCCATCAGCAGCACGTCGCCGCTGTCGTCCTCGACCCAGCCGTAGCCGTAGGGCGGTGCGGCCAGGTGCCGCGCCCGCCAGTCGTACGCGCGGTAATGATGCGGGTGCGCGTAGGCCACGTAGCCGCCGCGATGCGAGCCCGCGTACGCGCCCCCGTAGCCGCCCCATGCGCGAGCCTGGTACTGCGGCGCGTAGTGGCGCTGCCCCTGCCACTGGCGATGGCCTTGCCATTGCGGCGCCGACCGCTGCTGCGACTGATGCTGTTGCTGGTGCTGATGCTCGCGCTGGCCCTGCTGCGGCTGCCAGCCCTGTGCCTGGGCCGTGGACGCTAAGCCGAGCGCGGTTGCGACGAGACCCGCAACCATGGCTTTGGATTTGTTCATTGCTTTCTCCCAACTTGATGTGCTGCCATCGTGCGCCCGCGACGTGTCGTCAATGCGTCCGCGCACCGCGATCGTGCAAAGTACGGTCACGAGACGTACAAGGACGAGCCGCTCGTCAGAAACTCGCCGGCAGGACCTTCAGGCCGATCCACGCCGCAGCGATGACCGCGTTGACCGGTACGGCCATCGCGCCCGGAATGTAGAAGAGCATCGACAGCAGGGGCGCCTGCAGCACCCATTCCGCGAAGCCGCCCAGTGCATAGAAGATGAGGCCGCACCACATCCAGCGGTACATGTACGTGAGCAGCCAGTGCGCGTGCTCCTTGTTGTAGCGCAGGGCCGCCGCGCGTTCGAAGATGTTGCCGCGCGTCACGTCCTTGTACAGCCACCCGAAGAAGAAGTAGCGGTAGACGAGGGTGCGGAAGGCGACGTCCTGCATGAAAGATCCTCGCCTCCATGCTAGTCAAGCCGCGACATTCGCGCATGTAGGACGGTGCAGGGTTTTCACCGAAATCGCGCAAGCCCCGGCACCGAAGCACAATGGCGGGCCATGAGAATCTCTGCATTCGCCTTCGCGTTCCTTCTGGCCGGGGCGGCGCACGCACAGAAGGTGGGCAACGTTTTCAACGACCCGTTCATCCAGGTCACGTCGGCCATCGCGAACTGCCCGGTGCCGCGCGGCCCGTACATCACCGACGAGCAGGCGCGCGTGCAGCAGCATGTGCGCTCGCAGCATGGGACGAGCTGCTATCGGGTGGGGCGTTGCCGGCTGCCGAACTCGTACCTGTATGACGCCGAGATCATCCCGCGCGTCAAGACGTACATCCGCGAGGACGGCCGGTTCAACGACACGAGCCTGTGGGTGCTCGGCGAGCGCCGCATCGTCACCGTGATGGGCTGCGTGAAAACGAAGGAGCAGGCGATCGAGCTCGAACGCACGCTCACGCTGGTCGATGACGTGATGAACGTGGTGCCCTACCTGATGGTCGGCACCGACGGCAAGCCGCCGTACCGCGTCGTGGGCGACACCACGCCCGACTAAGCCATCGTCAGACCAGCCGCTCGATCTTTTTCTTGCGCCACACGAAGCGGTAGTAGCTCGCCTGCATGACGAGCATGGCGATGAACGTGATGGGGTAAGCCATCCACACGCCGTTCAGGCCGAAGTGATGGCTCAACGCGTACGCCGACGGCACCTCGATGAGGATGATCGAGAAGATCGAGATCGATGTCGGCACCAGCACCGTGCCGCTGGCGCGCATCATGCCGCCGATCACCGCCGAGAAGCCGAAGATCACGATGCTCCACAGCATGATGTGCAGCAGCGTCTGCGCGATCTCCACCACCGGCTCGCTCGTGATGAAGGCGCTGACGAGCAGGCGCGAGTAGAGATAGCCGACCAGCACCAGCGTGCCCGTGATCACGACGTTCAGCAGCAGGCCCGTTTTTGTGATGGCGTCCAGCCTGTCGGGGCGGCCGGCGCCGATGGCTTGCGCGCCCAGGATCGATGCCGTGATCGCGATCGACAGCGCAGGGAACTGCACGTAGTTCACGACCTGGTTCACCGCGCCGTACGCGGCCGTCGCGTTCGAGCCGAAGCCGTTCACGATCTTGAGCAGCACCACTTCGGCCAGCGAGATCACGATCATCTGCACGCCGGTGGGCAGGCCGATGCGGATCACGAGCTTGAGCAGGCGCGGGTTGATCCGCAGATCCTTCAGCAGCTCGGCATCGGGCGCGAGCGGATGATTCTTGCGGCGCATGTAGATCGCGAGAAAGCACAGGGCCGTCAGGTATGACACGACCGTCGCCGCGGCCGCACTCGTCACACCAAGCTGCGGCAGTCCGAACCAGCCGCGGATGAAAGCGGGCGTGGTGAGGCACGACACGCAGGTCGAAATCACGAGCGCCAGCAGCGGCGTGACCGTGTCGCCGACGCCGCGCATCAGCTGCGTGGCGAGCAGGAACACCAGCAGCCCCGGCATGCCCAGCATCATCACGCGCGCATAGCTCGTCGCGGCGGGCACGACATCCGCAGGTGTGCCGAGCACGACCATCATCTGCCGCGTGAACGTGCCGCCGAACACTGCAACCAGCAGGCCGATCACCAGGCCGAGGCCCAGCGCGGTGCCCGCGATCGACTTCACCTTGTGCGGCTCGCGCGCCCCCCAGGCCTGGCCGATCAGCACCGATGCGCCCGCGCCGATGCCGATCACGAGGGCGATGAAGAAAAAGATGATCGGGAACATCCCGGCCACGGCGGCGAGCGACTGCGTGCCGAGCATCTGGCCGATGAACACGCCGTTGATCGTGCCCGACAGGCTCTGCAGGATGTTCGCCAGCACCATCGGTGCGAGAAAGGCGAGGTAGGTGCGCCACAGGGGTCTTGTCTGCGCAGGCTGATGCGCCGGAGTCTGCGCCATCGGTCTTCTTATTGTGGTTGCGTCCTACGCGAGCATACGCGAGCCGCTCCTAGGATTCGAATCACCGAAGGGAGAGCTTCCGATGTCCAGTGAAAAGACCGAAACGCTGTCGGATGTGTGGAACGCACGTTTCGACGACCGCGACGACGAGGACCTGGCGTGGCACGTCTGGTCGCAGCGCCTCGCGGCACGCGAGAAGGCCATGGCACAGCCCATCCGCAACTTCCAGCTCCCGGACGAAGCGCCGCGCGAAGCGTCCGGCGACCCGAAGCCCAGCGCGAAGTAAATCCACCCGCCAAGGAGACGACCATGCCACGCGGCGACAAATCCTCGTACTCGGACAAGCAGAAACGCCAGGCCGAACATATCGAAAAGGGGTACGAACACCACGGGGTCGGCAAAGGTGAAGCCGAACGCCGCGCGTGGGCCACCGTCAACAAGGAAACCGGCGGCGGCAAGAAAAGCGGATCGGGCCGCGGCAAGGCATCGAACACCGACTCGTCGAAAAAAGGCGGTCATGCCGCCGCTTCATCGCGCACCCATGCCGAGCGGTCGGCAGCCGCGAAGAAGGCCGCGGCCACTCGAAAGCGCAACAAGTCGCGCTGATCACTGCAGCCGGATTTTTCCTTCGCTCACGTAGCGATCGAATTCGGCGCGCGTGATCGCGGTGGTGCTGACATCCGCACCTTCGTGCCAGCTGAGCATCACGCTGTCTTCGGCGATGTCGATCTCGACCGGGCCGTCGGGCACGGCCATCATGGGTCCGTCACCGGCGCGGAACTCGACTTCGCCGCGAATGAGGGCTTGCTGGGTCATGGAAACTCCTTGAGTTGGGTTGGCACCCATTGCACCCGAGCGCCCATCCATTGGCTGTCAGCCGGTATTGATGGACCTTGTCATTGAAGCTGTCGGCCCTTGACCGGGCCGCGGCAATGCCTGTTACGCGGCAGTTTCGATTCCCCACGCTCCTCGCCGGCGATTCTATGATCGCCTCATGGCCATCCCCCACGCATCGCCCCTGGACGTCGTCAGTGTTGCCCCGCTGGGCGACGCGCTGCACGAGGCGCAAAGCACGAGCCTGATCAAGACCGGGCGTATCCAGCTGCTCCACCTGGTGCTCCCCGCCCACAAGGACCGCCCGATCCACCACGTCGACGACGAGTGCACGCTGCACTGCCTCGAGGGCGTGGTCGAAGTGGTGCTGGGAACCGGCACGAAGCAGCTTCGCGCGGGCAACGTCATCGTGCTGCCTGCGCGCCAGCGCTTTGCGCTCCGTGCGCGAACCGACTGCGCGGTTCTGATGACGCTCTTGCTCGAGGAAGGCGACGCGGGAAACGGCGGCGGCGACCGCGCATCGCGATCAGGCGCGCACTGACGAATCGGTGAACTTCGCGACCAGCTCCAGCAGGTCATGCGGCGAGACCGGCTTGGTCAGGTGCGCATCGAAGCCCGCGTGCCGCGAAGCGGCCATGTCGGTGGCTTGCCCATAGCCGGTGAGCGCCGCGAGCTTGCCTTCGTAGCCCTCGCGCTTGATCCGGCGCGCGAGTTCGTAGCCGCTCATGCCCGGCAGGCCGATATCGAGGATCGCCACGTCCGGATGGAACTGGGCGATCCCCTCGAGGGCCGCCTGCGGCGCGTAGGCCACGCGCACCTCGTAGCCCGACATCTCCAGCAGCGTGGCGCAGGTGTCGGCTGCATCCTCGTTGTCGTCCACCACCAGGATTCGGCCGTTGACTTTTTCGCGTCGCACGGGCGATTCGCCGGCGTGGTGCTGCACGGGCGCCGCGCACACAGGCAGCCGCACGCTGATCGTCGTGCCCAGCCCGGGCCCCGCGCTGGCTGCACGCACGCTGCCGCCGTGCATCGCGACGAGGCTTCTCACGATCGGCAGCCCCAGGCCCAGCCCCCCGCGCGCGCGTTCGACCGACTGCGGTGCCTGGTAGAACAGGTCGAAGATGCGGTCGATGTCGCCGGCCGCGACGCCGATGCCGCTGTCCGAGACGTCGACCTCCACTTCGTCCTGCACGCGCCTTCCCCTCACGGCGATCTTGCCCCCGGCAGGCGTGAACTTGATCGCATTCACCAGCAGGTTGTTGAACACCTGCGCGAGGCGCACTTCGTCGCCTTCGATCCAGCTTGCTTCCACGTCGGCGTCCACATCCAGCGACAGCGCGCGCTGGAAAAGCGAGCCCTGGATGGTGTCGACCACCTGCTCGAGCACGTGCGCGATGCGGATCGGCTTGCGGTTCAGCGCGAGCCGGCCGCTCGTGATGCGCGAGACATCCAGCAGGTCGTCCACGAGCCGCGTCACGTGCACGAGCTGCCGCTCGATGATGCGACGCTCCTGTGCGGTGCTCTCGTCGCCCTTCATCGACATGAGCTGCACCGCGTTCGCGATCGGCGCGAGCGGATTGCGCAACTCGTGTCCGAGCACCGCGAGGAACTGGTCCTTGCTGCGGTTCGCTTCCTCGGCCAGGCGCAGCGCCTGCTCTGTCTGCAGCTGGGCGCGATCGCGCTCTTGCGCCGCGCTGCGCAAGGCGAGCGCGACCTCATCGAGCTCGGCGATGTCCAGGGGCGGGATCTCGACGGGCGCACCGGCGCCCAGGGCGGCAGCGCCGCTTTTCAGCCGCTCGATCGGGTCGATGACGCGGCGCGAGAGCAGCCATGCAAGCAGCAGCGCGAGACCGAGCGACGCGGCCAGCCCGAGCCCGATGGCGCCGAGCAGCGTGAACATGCCTTTGTTCGTTGCCGCCACCGATGTGCCCACCGCGACGATCCAGCCCGACTCGGGCAGCCGCGTGAAACCCGTGTAGGCGCTGCCGCCTTCGACCGATGTCGTGATGCCCTGGCCCTCCATGCCGCTCGCATCGATGAGGCTTTGCAGCGAAGCCGAGGGTGCCGACGAGTAGGGCGGCCGCGAGCGCGACAGCCGGCGGTTCTCCGCATCGAACACAGCGGCGACCGTGTCGTGCGGAATGCCCTGGCGCGTGAGCACCTTGTTGATGACATCCGTGGACAGGACCGCGGTGAGCACGTAAACCACCTGGTCGCCGCGCAGCACCGGCATGCGGACTGCGAACATCTGGGCGCCGTCCACGGGCGAGGGCACCATGTTCGTGACGAGCGGCCTTTTCGTCGCGATGACTTCCGCCAGCGTCGCCGAATCGATGGGCGTGGAAACGAAGTCGTCGAACGGCTGGTTGGACCGGAAAAGGATGTGTCCCTCTCCATCCGCCAGCGCGACCTGCCGCCATCCGAGCTGCTCGGCAGTGCGCCGGGCCGTGAGGTGAAAGCCGCGAAGGTCCGCCCGCTCGAGTTCATCGGATGTGCCCAGCTGCGCAAGCAGCGACTGGATCGATCGCACCTCGGCATCGATGGCGATGGAAAGCGCGCGCGACAGTTCCAGCGAGGCCCGCTCGGCCGCGAGGCGCCTTTCCTGGAGGAGGTGGTCGATGCCCCACGCGAGCACGATCACGAGGGGCAGCAGGCCGCTCGCAGCGAGCAGCAGCAGCCGCATGCGCAAAGGAACCGCGTGTTGGCGCGGGGTGGAGCTCATTGGCCCAATGGTACGGCGCTAACCGAAAGAAAACACCGGCTGAGTACGCGTCAGTGGCCTGCGCTCAATGACGCGCGAGCGGTGATTCACTTGAACTGCGGCGGCCGAAGCGCGATGAAATCCTTGCGCACGGCCTCGTACGCGGCCGCGACTCGCAGCAGATGTGCATCGGCGCTGTTCCTGCCCATCAGCTGGATGCCCATCGGCCACTTGCCGTTCGAATGAAAACCTGCGGGCACCACGAGCGAAGGCATCGCACCCAGCGTCGCGTAAATGGTCGACTCCATCCAGCGGTGATAGGTGTCCATGGTGCGGCCCGCGATCTCGCGCGGCCAGCGCATCGTGACGTCGAAGGGCCACACCTGCGCCGAGGGAAGCACGAGCACGTCCCATTTGTCGAAGAGGGCGTGCATGTGCTTGAAGTAAGCCGTGCGCGTTTCGCTCGCGCGGCGGAAGTCCATGTACGTCAGGCCCAGCGAGCATTCGTATTCCCACTGCGCCTCGGGCTTGATCTTTTCCTTCGCGCCCGGCAGGTGCATGAGCGAGCCCACGCGCGGACCCGCTATCGCGCGCCGCCATGTGAGCCACGTCTCCCACACCTTGGTCGTGTCGAAGCCGAATGGAACTTCTTCGACGTTCGCGCCGGCTGATTCGAAATGGCGCAAGCCGTCGCGACAAGCCGCGATGACACCGGGTTCGGTGGCAAGGTAGCCGCCCAGATCGCCCAGCCAGCCGATGCGCAGGCCCTTGAGCATCGAGACATCCGCGCCCGGTTTCCAGTCGATCGTCGATTGCAGCGACAGCGGCGCGCGTGCATCGTGCCCGCTTTGCGTCATCAGCAGCCGCCCGAGATCCTCGATGCTGCGCGCCATCGGCCCTTCGGTGGAAAGCAGGTCGATCCACACGTCGTTGTTGTAGACCTGCGGCACGCGGCCTTGCGTCGGGCGAAAACCGTAGACGTGGTTCCATCCGGCCGGATTGCGCAAGGAGCCCATGAAATCGGATCCGTCCGCCAGCGGCAGCATGCGTTGCGCGAGGCACACGGCGGCGCCGCCGCTGGAGCCGCCCGCACTCACGTTCACGTCCCATGCGTTGTGCGTCGCGCCCCACAGCGTGCTGAACGTGTGCGACCACAGCCCGAGCTCCGGCGTGGTCGTCTTGCCGATCACGATGCAGCCTGCGGCCTTCATGCGCTGGGTCATCAGGCTGTCGCGAGCGGGCATGTGGTTCGCGAGCAGCTCACAGCCCTTCGTGCAAGGAAAGCCCACCGCGTCCGACGCATCCTTGATCGCGACCGGAATGCCGTGCAGCCAACCGCGGCTGCGGCCTGCGGCAAGCTCCTTGTCCGCTTCGTCGGCCTGCGCGAGCAGCACGTCGTCCGGCGCCAGGTTCACGATCGCGTTGAACGTCGGATTCAGCTCTCGGATGCGACCGACGAACGCCTGCATCGTCTCGCGGCAGGAGAGCTTCCGTTCGTGAATGAGCGCCGAGAGCTCAGAGGCGTTGAGGTCGGTGATGGTCATGCGGGCATTCTGGCACTGCTTCGGTATTGTCCTGCGTGGGCGGGCCCGCGCCGACGGGAGGCCCTCAACCCTCCATGTCCCTCCGCCGTCCCGTCGGCCTGCGCCGC
>DATJJL010000462.1:0-5804 GCA_035492155.1 Ramlibacter sp.
GACGGCCGCAGCCAACGCATTGCCACCGAACGTCGAGCCGTGACTGCCTGGATTGAAGACGTCCATCACCTTCGCGTCCGCGAGGAAGGCGCTCACGGGCAGCACGCCGCCGCCGAGTGCCTTGCCCAGGATCAAGCCGTCGGGCCGGATGCCTTCATGCTCGAAAGCGAACCAGCGCCCGGTGCGGCCCAAGCCCGATTGCACCTCATCGAGGATCAGCAGGATGTTGTGGCGGTTGCACCATTCGCGCAGCTCGGCGAAGAAGCCCTCGGGCGGCACGACGATGCCGGCCTCGCCCTGGATCGGCTCGACGAGAACCGCGCACGTGTTGCGCGTGGTCGCCTCACGCACGCTTTGCATGTCGCCGAAATCGAAATGAACGAAGCCCGGCGAAAGCGGGCCGAATCCGGCCTTGTAATCGGGCTCGCTCGAGAAGCTGACGATGGTGCTGGTGCGGCCATGGAAGTTGCCGCGCGCGACGAGGATTTCCTGTTCGCCATCGACGATGTCCTTCACGTAATGGCCCCAGCGGCGCGCGCACTTGATGGCGGTTTCCACCGCTTCGGCGCCGGTGTTCATCGGCAGCGCGCGCCCGAAACCCGAGACTTCGCAGAGTTTTTCGAGGAAAGGCCCGAGCGTGGTGCCGTGGTAAGCGCGGGAGGTGACGGCCACTTTTTCGATCTGGCGCTGCAAGGCGCCGACGATGCGCGGGTGCAGGTGCCCGTGCGAGACGGCGGAATACGCACTCATCATGTCGATGTATTCGCGGCCTTCGACGTCCCACACGAGACAGTCCTTTGCACGATCGACGACGACCGGCACGGGCGCGTAGTTGCGCGCAGCAAAGTCGCGCTCTTTCCGAATGAAATCGGTGCTGGAAAAGGTGTTCGTGACAGTCATGGCTCGGCTCCCGCAGACACTGAAAGTTTACGTGCCAAGCCTGTGCCATGGGCGTGAATCGGCCACGCGCTCACGACCGAAATCGGCATGCGCCGCAGTGTTTCACTTCCGATTCGGAAGCGGGAATCCCTGGAATTCCTTGATGGTCTCGAGCTCGATGTTGGTCACGATCTTTTCGACCCCGAGCTGCGCGTCATCGAGCCATGCATTGATGAGCCGGTGGTAGTCCGGCAGATGCGGGCAGGCGATGCGAACGAGGTAGTCGTAGCGGCCCGACACCACCCAGCATCCAACGACTTCGGGCGTGGCAGCCATCTTCTTTTCGAAGCGCTGGAGCACGGCCTGCCGCTGGTCCTTCAGCGCGATCTCCGCGAACACGCACACCTGCTCGCCCAGTGCGGCGCGATTGACCATCGCGCGATAGCCCTCGATGACGCCGTTCGATTCGAGCTTGCGCACGCGATTGAGCGTTGCACGCGCCGACAGGTTGATGGCTTCGGACAGCGCCTGCACCGTGGTGCGGCCGTCCCGGCGCAGCAACTCGAGCAGCTTGAGGTCCGCGCGATCGAGCTGCATGCGACCGCTCAGATCGTCTTCACCGCCGCCAGGCGCCGCATCAGCTGCTGCACGATGTCAGTCTGGATGCTCTTGTAAAGAACCTGCTCTTCCTGCTCCTTCGCAAGCGCGGCCGATTCGCTGTAGCTGATGTCTTGCCGCTGCACGATCTCCGAATCGGGGATCAGCTCCTTGCCGCCGGGCGTGCGCAGGCGGAAGTGCACGCGGATGCGCAACTCGAACTCGCGCACCTGGCCCGACGCGTTCAGGCCGACCACGACCTTCTCGCGCTGCTCGTTCGTCACGTCGAGGATCACCTGCGCCGCGACCTGCGTGTCGGACACGGTGACCGTGCCGGTCGAACGGATGTCGCGCTTGAGTTCCTGCCCGAGCGACGACGTCGGCGCAGCGCCGACGTAGATGGACTTGAACGCAAAGGTCGGCGCCTGGCGCAGCTTGAAGCCGCAGCCGGCGACGAGCGCCGCTGCGAGTGACAGAAGGAGTCGTCTTTGCATCACACGACGACGTTCACGAGCCGGCCCGGCACGACCACGATCTTCTTCGGCGGCTTGCCGCCGCCGAACTGCGCGACGGCTTCGTGCTTCGCGCCGGCGGCCTCGATCTCCTCGCGCGATGCACCCGCAGGCACGGTGATCGACCCGCGATGCTTGCCGTTGACTTGCAGCACGAGTTCGATCTCGTCCTGCTTGAGCGCTTCTTCATCCACCTGCGGCCAAGGCGCATCGAGCAGCTCGCCCGCGCGATCGCCATACCCAAGCTCCTGCCACAGCGTGTGCGCGATGTGCGGCGTCACGGGGTACAACACACGCAAAAGGATGCCGAAGCCTTCGCGCACGGCGGCATTCGCATGCGGCTCGGCCGCGCCCTTGAAGTCCTCCAGCGCGTTGAGCAGCTTCATCGCGCCCGAGACCACCGTGTTGTATTGCATGCGCTGGTAGTCGTAGTCGACCTGCCGCAGCACGGTGTGGATCTCGCGGCGCAGCGCCTTGCTCTGCGCACCGGTGGCCGACGCCGCAGGTGCGGCGCCGGCTGCGCCCATCTTGTGACCGAACATCCACACACGTCGCAGGAATCGGAACGAGCCTTCGAGCGCGGCGTCGTTCCACTCCAGCGTCGCCTCGGGCGGTGCAGTAAACATCGTGTACAGGCGCGCAGTGTCGGCGCCGTACTTGTCGATCAGGTCCTGCGGATCGACGCCGTTGTTCTTGGACTTGGACATCGTCGTCCAGCCCTCGTAGGTGACCGGCTGGCCGTCATCCTTCGACTTCGCCGAAATCACGTTGGCGTGCTCGTCGCGCTCGATGTCCAGTTCATGCGCCCAGTAGTAGCGCTTGCCCGTCTTGTCACCGATGCGGTGGAAGGCTTCGTTGAGCACCATGCCCTGCGTGAGCAATTTGGTGAACGGCTCGTCCACTTTCACCAGGCCCATGTCGCGCATCACCTTGGTCCAGAAGCGCGCATAAAGCAGGTGCAGGATGGCGTGTTCGATACCGCCGATGTACTGGTCCATCGGCATCCAGTACTGCGTGCCTTCGCCGACCATCTGCTGGTCGTTCTTCGGGTCGCAATAGCGCATGAAATACCACGACGAATCGACGAAAGTGTCCATCGTGTCCGTCTCGCGGCGCGCATCCTTGCCGCACACCGGGCACTTGCACTTGAGGAAATCCTCGCGCTTGTTCAGCGGGTTGCCGCTTCCGTCCGGCACACAGTCCTGCGGCAGCGCGACGGGCAAATCCTTGTACGGCACGGGCACTGCGCCGTGTTCGTCGCAATGGATGATCGGGATCGGCGTGCCCCAGTATCGCTGGCGGCTGATGCCCCAGTCGCGCAGGCGCCAGGTGGTCTTCTTCTCGCCAAGGCCCTTTTGCTGGAGCGCGTGCGCCACCGCGTCCACCGCTTCGCGGTAATTGAAGCCGCTGAAGACGTCGGAATTGATCGTGACGCCGCGCTCCTTGTCGGCGTACCAGTCGTGCCACTGCTTGTAGTCGTACTGCTGGCCGTCGACGTGCACGACTTCCATGATCGGCAGGTTGTATTTCAGCGCGAAGGCGAAGTCGCGCTCGTCGTGGCCCGGCACACCCATCACGGCACCGTCGCCGTAACCCATCAACACATAGTTGCCCACCCACACGTCGATCGGCTCGGTCGTGAGCGGGTGGAAGACGACGAGCCCGGTGGACACGCCTTCTTTTTCCCTCAGTGCGAGTTCGGCTTCGGTCGTGCCGCCCTTTTTGGCGTCCTCGATGAATTTCGCGACCTTCGCGCTTGTACGCGCCGCGTGCTGCGCGAGCGGATGCTCCGGCGCGACCGCGACGAAGGTCACGCCCATGATCGTGTCGGCACGCGTGGTGAACACGTACATGCGACCGCCCTGGATCAATTCACCCTCGTAACCGCGGATGTCGTGCGTGAAGGCGAAGCGCACGCCCTCGCTCTTGCCGATCCAGTTCTCCTGCATGAGCTTCACGCGCTCGGGCCAGCCGGGCAGGCGGTTCTGCACGTGATCGAGAAGCTCTTCGGCGTAGTCGGTGATCTTCAGGTAGTAGCCGGGGATCTCGCGCTTTTCAACGAGCGCGCCGGTGCGCCAGCCGCGGCCGTCGATGACCTGTTCGTTCGCAAGCACGGTCTGGTCCACCGGGTCCCAGTTCACGACCTGTGTCTTGCGATACGCGATGCCCTTTTCGAGCATCTTCAGGAACAGCCACTGGTTCCATTTGTAGTAGCTTGGATCGCAGGTGGCGACTTCGCGCGACCAGTCGATGGCCAGGCCCATCGCCTGCATCTGGCCCTTCATGTACGCGATGTTCTCGTACGTCCACTTCGCGGGCGGCACGCCGTTTTTCATCGCGGCGTTCTCGGCGGGCAGGCCGAAGGCGTCCCATCCCATGGGCATCAGCACGTTGTAGCCGTTCATGCGCAGCCAGCGCGTGAGCATGTCGTTGATCGTGTAGTTGCGCACGTGCCCCATGTGCAGCTTGCCGCTGGGGTACGGCAGCATCGAGCAGGCGTAGAACTTCTTCTTGCGATCGTCTTCGGTCACGCGATACGCGTCGCGGGCGGTCCAGTGCGCCTGCGCCGAGCGTTCGACCTCGCCGGGGATGTACTTTTCTTGCATCCCCCAAATTGTATTGGCGGGGCTAGTTTTTGCCGGGATCTGCGACAAAGCCGATGCGATTCAAGCCCGCCTTCTGCGCCGCGCCCATGATCTCCACGACGCGCCCATAAGGCACGCCGGCGTCGGCGCGCAACTGGATCTCGGTTTCCGGGTTGACCTTGGCGGCCTGGGCAAGCCTCTGCGCAAGCTGCTCCATGCCGGCAGGCTTGTCGTCCACGAAAGCCTGGCCGCTCCTGTCGAGGACAACCGTCACGAAAAGGGGCGCGTCGCTGGGCCTGGCCGCCTCGGTTTTCGGCAGGTCGAGGCGCACGGTGCTTGCAAGTAGCGGCGCGGTGATGATGAAAATCACCACCAGCACCAGCATCACGTCCACCAGCGGCGTGACGTTGATCTCGCTCATCGGCTGGGCGACAGGCGAACGCTCGATTCTTCCGAAAGCCATGGCGAGGCCTTTAGCTTGCCGTGTCGGGATGGGTGAGGAGCTCACGCAGGTCGCGCGCAAAGCCCTCGAGGTCCGCTTCGATGCGGCCGATGAAGCGGCCGAAGATGTTGTAGCCGAGCACGGCGGGGATCGCGACTGCGAGGCCCGCAGCCGTCATGATGAGCGACTCACCGACGGGACCGGCGACTTTGTCGATGGTGATCTGGCCCGCTGCCGCGATGCCGGTGAGTGCGTGATAGATGCCCCACACGGTGCCCAGCAGGCCGACGAAAGGTGCGGTCGAGCCGACGGTGGCAAGCAGCACTTGGCCGAACTGAAGCTTCCACGTCACGCCGTGCAACGCATCGCGCAGCACGCGCGTGAGCTGCTGCGAGCGATCGCCCGCGGCCGCGAGCGAACCCGGCGCGGTGGTTTGCGTCGCGGCGATCAGCGGAAGCACGAGCGATTCGCGATCGAACGCGCCGACCTTGTCCTGCGCTTCGGCAATGTTCGGCGATTGCCAGAACGCCGCCGTGCTGCGGCCGACGTCGCCCGTCGCCCGCTTGAGCATCCATGCCTTCCAGAGAATGACGACCCAGCTTGCCACGGACATCGCCAGCAGGACGACGGCGACGGTGCGGGTGATGGCATCGCCGCTCGCCAGCAGGTCGAACAGGTTCATTTCAGGGCCAGCACGTCGAACATGTCGAACAGGCCCGTCTTCTTGCCCGCGAGGAAGCGCACGGCGCGCAGGCTGCCTTCCGCATATGTCTGGCGGCTCGCGGAGCG
>DATJJL010000463.1:0-6558 GCA_035492155.1 Ramlibacter sp.
GCTATCGCGAAGAAGAAAGGCGGCGACCTCATACCGGACCGTTGTAGAACGGTCGATCACCAGCCAATGTAGGTCGCGATCGATTTCAAGGGCCACCGCGGATCCGGCCGCAGGCGCTTCGGGGTGGGCTTATTACTCTTCTTTGATCTTGTACTGCGAGGTCAGTTGGTGCTGCACGTTGGGCGGCACCGGGTCGTAGTGACTGAACTCGACCGTGTAGCCACCTTGTCCGCCGGTGATCGAATTGAGCCGCAACTGGTAACTCGCCAGTTCCGACAGCGGCGCTTGCGCGATGACGGTGAGCGATCCCGCCGCGGCCGACTGCGTGCCGCTCACGTGCCCGCGCCTCGTTGCGAGGTCGCCGGTGATGTCGCCCATGAACTGCTCGGGCGCGGAGATCTCGACGTTCACGATCGGCTCGAGCAAGCAGGGCCGAGCGGCGAGCACGGCGGTCTGGAAGGCCTTCTTGCCCGCGGTGACGAAAGCGATCTCCTTGCTGTCCACGGTGTGGTGCTTGCCGTCGTACACGACGACCTTCACGTCCACCACCGGGTAGCCGGCGATCACCCCTTCTTCCATCGCGAGCTGCACGCCTTTTTCGACGGCGGGCATGAAGTTGTTGGGGATCGCGCCGCCCTTCACTTCATCGACGAACTGGAAGCCCGCGCCGCGCGGCAGCGGCTCGATGCGCAGGAACACTTCGCCGAACTGGCCCGCACCGCCGGTCTGCTTCTTGTGGCGATGGTGACCCTCGGCGGGCGAAATGATCGTCTCGCGATACGCGATCTTCGGCGGGCGCGTGGCGACGTCGCACTTGTAGACCTCGGTGATGCGATCGAGCAGCGAGCGCAATTGCAACTCGCCCAGGCCGTAGATGACGGTCTCGTTCGTGCTCGCCGCATGCGTGAGGCGAAGGCATGGGTCCTCGCTCACCACCTTCTGCAGGATGTCGTGCAGGCGCTGCTCGTCGCCGCGCTTTTTCGGCTCGATCGCGAGGCCGTGGACCGGCACCGGAAATTTCATCGGCTCGAGATGGATGTGGTCGTCTTCCGCCGCGTCATGCAGCACCGCGTCGAAATGGAGCTCTTCCACCTTCGCGATGGCGCAGATGTCGCCCGGCACGGCCTTCGGGATCTCCTTGTAATCCTTGCCTTGCAGCGCGAAGAGGTGTCCCACCTTGAACGGGCGGCGCGCGTCGCCGACATAAAGCTGGCTGTCCTTCGTGATCGTGCCCTGGTGCACGCGGATCACGCCCATCTTGCCGACGTAAGGGTCCTGCGTGATCTTGAAAACGTGCGCGAGCACATGCCTCGTCGGATCGACTTGCGCCGTGAGCGGCTTGGCCTTGTCGCCCTCGCCATTGAGGAAATGCGGCGGATTGCTTTCGGTCGGATCGGGCAGCAGCTTGGCGACGATGTCCAGCAGCTCGGGCACGCCCGCGCCGGTGCGCGACGAGACGAAGCAAATCGGGATGAGGTGTCCTTCGCGCAGCGCCTGCTCGAGCGGTGCGTGCAGTTCGGACGCATCGATGTCGCCGTCGTTGAGGTAGCGCTCGACGAAGGCAGCGTCCACTTCGACCACCTGCTCGATGATCGCGCTGTGCGCCTTCGCGACGGAAGAAAAATCCGTTGCTTCGCTCGTCGCGCCGCGGTCCCAGAAACAATCGAGCACGCGCAGGCCATCTCCCGCGGGCAGGTTCACCGGCAAACATTCCTTGCCGAACGCTTCCTGGATCTGCGCGACGATCGCTTCGAGGTTCACGCCCTGCGCATCGATCTTGTTGACGACGATGATGCGGTCTCGCTCGCGATCCTTGGCCCAGTTCATCATCCGCGCCGCCATGGGCTCGACGCCGGTGGTCGCGCTGATCACGATGGCTGCTGTTTCCACAGCTTCCAGTGCGGGAAGCGACTGGCCGAGGAAATCCGGCGCACCGGGCGTATCGATCACATGCGCCGTCACATCGGCATGCGTGAAGTGCAGGATGGAAGAGTTGAGCGAGCGCTGCGCTTTCTTTTCGAGCGGGTCGAAGTCGCTCACCGTGGTGCCGCGCTCCACGACACCGGGCGCGCCGGTGGCCCCCGATTTCCAGAGCAGGGCTTCAGCAAGGCTCGTCTTGCCCGACGTTGCCGGTCCGACCAGCGCAAGCGTTCGGATCCTGGCAATGTCCGTTGAAGTGGGCATCGGGCGACCTCCTGGTTTCTTCAAAGCGGGCTGCCATGTTAAGCCCGGGCGAGCGCCGCTGAAAACCCCGGGTTCGCCCGCAAGAACAATTCCGAAGGAAGCTCAACCAAGACGCAGCGCCATCACACCGATGGCGATAGCGACCGTGCCGACGGCGCGCTGCGCGGTGAACGCTTCCTTCAATATCCACGTGCCCATCAATGCCGCGAACAGCACGGATGTCTCGCGCAATGCCGCGACGGTAGCGACAGGCGCAAGCGTCATGGCCCACAACGCGATGCCGTACGAAGCAAGCGACGCGGCCGCACCCGCCGCTGCTTTCGGCCATCGCTTGCGCACATAAGGCCACACGCGCTCGCGGCCACGGCGCGTCGTGACGGCGATCGCAAACGGCCAGCCGTTGAACACGAAAAGGAGCAGCACATAAGGCAGCGGCGCGCCGCTCTTGCGAATGCCGATCGCATCGACGGTGGTGTACAGCGCGATGACGAACGCATTCGCGAGCGCATAGGCCACGGCGCGGCGCGATGACAAGGCCTGCGGCGCGAGTCCGAGCACCAGCACGCCGCCGCTGATGCCGATGACGCCGGCCCACGCGATGGGCGGCATGTGCTCGCCCACGGTGGTCGCCGCGGTCAGCGCCACGAGAAGCGGCGCGGTGCCGCGCATCAGCGGATAGGTCAAGCCGAGTTCGCCATGCTGGTAGGCGCTGGTGAGGGTCGCGTAATAGGCGATATGGATGACCACCGAAGCCGCGATGAAAGGCCATGACGCCGATGCCGGCAGGCCCACCACGAACAGCAAAGGGCAAGCGAGCACGGCGCCCACCATGCGCATCACCGCCGTCTCGAGCTGTTTGTCGTCGCTCGATTTCACGAGGGCGTTCCAGCCGGCGTGAAGCAGGGCGCCGAAGAGGACTGCGGCCACCACCGGCCACGTGAGCGTCATGACTCGCAATGTATTCGACGCGGGCCCACGGACATCGGCTTTTGGCGTAGGCTGGCAGACCATGGCAACTGCAAGAGTCCATCCCGCGCTGGCCGCCATCCGCAAGAGCGGCGCGACCAAGGTCAAGGTCGCCGCAAGCGACATCGACGGCGTGCTGCGCGGCAAGTACTTGCACAAGGACAAGTTCGACAGTGCCGCAGACCCGGGCCCCGGCGGTGGCTTCGGTTTTTGCGACGTCGTGTTCGGCTGGGACATGGGCGACGTCACCTACGACAACACCACAGCCACCGGATGGCAGCACGGGTTTCCCGATGCGCTTGCGAGGCTCGATCTGGACACGCATCGCAAGGTGCCTTGGGACGACAACATCGATTTCTTCCTCGGCGAATTCGTCAACGCCGATGGCACGCCTTACCCGATCTGCCCGCGCCAGACATTGAAGCGTGTCTTGAATCGCGCGCACAAGGCGGGCTGGCGCGTGATGACGGGCGTCGAATACGAGTGGTTCAATTTTCGCGAGACACCGCAAAGCTGGGCCGCGAAAAAAGGTGTTGGGCCCGAAACGATCACGCCGGGCATGTTCGGCTATTCGCTCTTGCGCGCGAATGCGAATCGAGAATTCTTCAATGCGTTGATGGACGAGATGCTCGCATTCGGCGTGCCCATCGAAGGCCTGCACACCGAGACCGGGCCGGGTGTGTACGAAGCCGCGATCGCATTCAGCGAAGCACTCGAGCAGGCGGATCGCGCGATCCTCTTCAAGACCGGCGCGAAGGAGATCGGCTCGCGCTTCGGCATCATGCCCAGCTTCATGGCGAAGTGGAGTGCGAACTATCCGGGCTGCAGCGGCCACATTCACCAGTCGCTCGCGGACGGCAAGACGAACCAGTTCTACGACGCGAAGTCGCCGCGCAAGATGAGCAAGCTGTTCGAGAGTTATCTCGCCGGGCAGATGCATTGCCTGATGGAATTTGCGCCGATGTTCTGGCCGACCATCAACAGCTACAAGCGCCTGGTCGACGGCTTCTGGGCACCGGTCAAGCCCACATGGGGCATCGACAACCGCACGGCGAGCTTTCGCGTGATCGCGGGCTCGCCGAAATCCACGCGGCTGGAAACGCGCTGCCCCGGCGCCGACATCAACCCTTATCTGGCGATGGCCGCCTGCGTGGCGGCGGGTCTTTACGGCGTCGAGAAAGGATTGAAGCTCACGGCACCACCGATTACGGGGACGAACGAAGGCGCGGACAATATCCCTCGCGCACCGCGCACGCTGATCGAGACCACGCGCATCTTCAGGCAGTCGCAGATCGCACGCGATTTTCTCGGCGACACGTTCGTCGACCACTTCGCCGCGACCCGCGAATGGGAATGGCGGCAGTGGCTCGACGGCGTGACGGACTGGGAATTGAAACGCTATTTTGAAATCATATGAATTGGCAGAACACAAACAGCCGAACGCAGAGGGCGCAGAAGAGTCGCAAAGGACGCAGAAAAGATTCACCAAAAACTCTGCGAGCTCTGCGTAACCTCGGCGCACTCTGCGTTCGGCTGTTTCTGGCTGCTGCGATTACCGGTTGACGAGGCCCCCATGGAAATCCGCAGGCTCACCATCGAGGACGCTGCCGAGTACCGTACGCTTCGGCTGCGCTCGTTTCGCGAACACCCCGAAGCGTTCACGACGAGCTGGGAAGAACTCGACATGCAGCCCGTGGCCGACACGGCGAAACGCCTCGCCTCAGCCGACATGAAGTGGTGGGGCGCGTTCGAGAGTGAAAAGCTCGCGGGCTATGTGGGCCTCGATCGCGAGACGCGCGCAAAGAGCCGGCACAAGGCCACGCTGGTGGGGATGTATGTCGCGCCCGAATTCGCGGGGCACGGCATCGGCCGCGCGCTCGTCGACGTGCTGCTCGCCGATGCGCGTGCCGATGGGATCGAGCTCATCGTTCTTACCGTGACGGACGGCAACGCGAAAGCCGCACAGCTGTACGAACGTTGCGGCTTCCGCTCCTTCGGGATCGAGCCGCATGCGATCAAGGTCGATGGGCGTGCCTACGCGAAGAACCACATGTACCTGCTGCCATGAGCATCTCGGGCTTTTCATTTCCGACGGCGATTCGATTCGGTGCCGGCGCGCGCAAGGAAGTCGCGGCGCATCTTCTCGCCAACGGATGCAAGCGGCCGTTGATCGTCACGGACAAGGCGCTCGCAACGCTGCCCGTGCTCGCCGATTTCCTTTCGCAACTCGCGGGGCTGGATGTGGCGGTGTTCGGCGGTGTGTTCGGCAACCCGATGGCGAGCCAGGTAACGCAGGGCGCGCAGGCATTCGGCGCGCACAACGCCGACAGCGTGATCGGCTTCGGCGGCGGCGCGGCGCTGGATGTCGCGAAGGTCGTGGGTCTCGCAGCGACGCACGAAGGAGAAATCCTCGAATACGCGTGGGACCATCCGCAGGTGCGTGCGATCGAGAAGGAACTACCGTATTTCGTCGCGCTGCCGACGACAGCAGGCACGGGCTCGGAGGTCGGCCGCTCGTCGGTGATCAGCGAAGACGACACGCACCTCAAACGCATCATCTTCTCGCCGAAGATCCTCGCGCGTTGCGTGTTCGCCGACCCGGAACTCACCTTGCAGCTTCCGGCGAGCGTGACGGCTGCCACCGGCATGGACGCGCTCACGCACAACATCGAAAGCTATCTTTCGCCGGCGTACCACCCGCTGTGCGACGGCATCGCGCTGGAGGGCACGCGCATCGCGGCGCGCTCGCTGGAAAAGGCCGTGCACGAGCCTGCGAACATCGCCGCGCGCAGCGACATGATGATGGCGTCGATGATGGGCGCGATCGCATTCCAGAAGGACCTGGGCGCGGTGCACTCATGCGCGCACGCGCTCGGCGCCGTGTGCGACCTGCATCATGGTTTGGCTAACGCGCTCATGATCGACACCGTGCTCGAGTGGAACCAGCTCATCGTGCCGGAGAAATTCGACGAGCTTGCGCACGTGTGCCATGTGCGCGGAGGCGGCGACGATTTCGTGCCTTGGCTGCGGCGCCTGAAGGACCGCATCGGCATACGCGGCCGGCTGCGCGACCACGGCGTGAAGGCGCAGCAGATCCCGAAGCTGGTCGAGATCGCCGTTGCGGACATCTGCCACCAGACCAACCCGCGCCCCGTGAAGCCCGACGATTTCGAGAGGCTGTTCAAGGCCGCCATGTGAGATGGATTCGAATGATCGCCTGAAGATCGGCATCTCCGCCTGCTTCCTGCACGCGGACCCGAAGCGCGACGTGTTCGCGGGCAAGACGCTGCAATATGTCGAGCAGTCGATCGCGCATTGGGTGATGTCCACGGGCGCGCTGGCGGTGATGATTCCCAGCCCCACAGGCGAAACGCAGCGTGGCGACGTCACGCTCGATCATTACGCGCA
>DATJJL010000464.1:0-2000 GCA_035492155.1 Ramlibacter sp.
CAAGCTGTTCAAGGAATTGCAGCACGTCGAAAGCGAGCATCCGGATCTGATCACACCGGATTCGCCCACGCAGCGAGTCGGCGGCGAAGTGGCGAGCGGCTTTCAGCCCGTCGTGCACGACATGCCGATGCTGTCGCTGAACAACGGTTTTTCGGACGAAGACATCGCTGCTTTCGACAAGCGGGTGTCGGACGCGCTGCACGAGGCGAGCGTCGACTTCGCGTGTGAACTGAAGTTCGACGGCCTGGCCATCTCGCTGCGCTATGTGGACGGCCAGTTCACGCAGGCCTCAACGCGTGGCGACGGCGCGACGGGCGAGGACGTGACGGAGAACGTGCGCACCATCCGCTCGATACCTCTAAAGCTCAAGGGCAAGCGCGTGCCGAAGCTGCTCGACGTGCGCGGCGAAGTGCTGATGTTCAAGCGCGATTTCGACAAGCTGAACCAGCGTCAGCGCGACGCGGAGCAGCGCGAGTTCGCGAACCCGCGCAACGCGGCGGCGGGCAGCTTGCGGCAACTCGATTCGAAGATCACGGCGCAGCGGCCATTGTCGTTCTTCGCGTATGGGATCGGCGTGCTCGACGGCATGGAGATGCCTGCCACGCACAGCGAGCTGCTCGACTGGTATCACGAGATGGGTTTGCCCGTGAACAGCGAGCGCGCCGTCGTGCAGGGCGCCGAGGGGCTGCTTGGCTTCTTCCGTAAGGTGGGCGAGAAGCGCGACAAGCTGCCTTATGACATCGACGGCGTCGTCTATAAAGTGAACCGCCGCGACCAGCAGGATGCGCTGGGCTTCGTGTCCCGCGCGCCGCGCTTTGCGCTCGCGCACAAGTTCCCGGCACAAGAAGCGTTGACGAAGCTCCTCGCCATCGACGTGCAGGTTGGACGCACGGGCGCGATCACGCCCGTCGCGCGGCTCGAGCCCGTGTTCGTCGGCGGCGCCACCGTGACGAACGCGACGCTGCATAACGAGGACGAAGTGCGTCGCAAGGACATCCGCATCGGCGACACCGTGATCGTGCGGCGTGCCGGCGACGTGATTCCCGAGGTGGTCGGCGCGCTGCTCGACCGGCGTCCGGCCGACGCGCACGAGTTCGTGATGCCGACGCAATGCCCCGTATGCGGTTCCGCGATCGAACGTCTGCCGGACGAGGCGATCGCACGCTGCTCGGGCGGCCTGTTCTGCCCGGCGCAGCGCAAGCAGGCGCTGTGGCACTTCGCGCAGCGTCGCGCGCTCGATATCGACGGCTTGGGCGAAAAGATCATCGATCAACTCGTTGAACTGAATCTGGTGCGAACTCCAGCGGATCTCTTCAACCTGGGCTTTGCGACACTCGCCGAACTCGACCGTTTCGCGGAGAAGTCCGCGCAGAACCTCATCGACTCGCTCGAAAAGGCCAAGCACACCACGCTTGCGCGCTTCATCTACGCGCTCGGCATCCGGCATGTCGGCGAATCGACCGCGAAGGATCTCGCAAAGCACTTCGGCTCGCTCACGCCGATCATGGACGCGTCGGTCGAAGAGCTGCTCGAAGTGAACGATGTCGGTCCCATCGTCGCCGAGGCGATCCATCAGTTCTTTGCCGAGGAGCACAACCGCACGGTCATCGAGCAGTTGCGTGCGCCCGGCAAGGTGACATGGACGGAAGGGCCGCCCGCGCCGAAGGCGCCACAGGGCGTGCTGGCGGGCAAGACGGTCGTGCTGACGGGCACGCTGCCCAACATGGGTCGCGACGAAGCGAAGGAGTTGCTGGAGGCGGCCGGCGCGAAGGTGGCCGGTTCGGTGTCGAAGAAGACCGATTACGTGGTGGCGGGTGCCGAAGCGGGCAGCAAGCTCGCAAAGGCCGAGGAACTCGGCATCCCCGTGCTCGACGAAGATGGTATGCGTAAGCTCCTGGAGGGGCAGACAACATGATTCACGAAATCCTCAAGATGGGCGATCCGCGCCTGCTGCGCATCGCCAAGCCGGTCGATCATTTCGACACGCCCGAACTGCACGA
>DATJJL010000465.1:0-4264 GCA_035492155.1 Ramlibacter sp.
ACTTCGAAGCCGCCCTGCGTGTCGTTCGCGCGGGGCTCGCGATCAGCCTCGTGCCGCGCGAGGTCGCGCAAATCTATGCGCAGGCCTATGGCCTGAAGATCATTCCGCTGGCGGAGCCCTGGGCACAGCGGCGCTTCATCATCTGTTTCCGCGACGCCGATTCGCTATCGGCTGCCGCGCACCTTCTCGTCGAACACCTGGCCCGATTCCACGACGCATGAGCCCACGCATTCTTTATCTCTCGACGAACGCCGACACCATCCGACGCCAGCTTGCGGGCGAGCGGCTCACCCTGGCCCAGGCCGGCCATCTGCGCGACGACATTTCCACCGACGAAATCACGCCTGTGGCGATCATGTCGCATTACGATGAAACGCTCGCGCGGTTTGCGTACACCGGGCTGCAATGCGATGGGAACAAGCCCGTCGCGGCAGGCGCCGTGCAGGCTGCGGGCTTTTCGATCACGGTGGCCGGTTCGCGATACGGCAAGGGCTCCTCGCGCGAACACAGCCCGGCGGCAGAAACGTATGCGGGCATCCGCATCGTTTTCGCGCGTAGCTTCGAACGCATCTACCGCCAGAACGCTGACAACATCGGGCTGCTCACATCGACGGACTTCACCCTGCTCGAGCGAATCGAGCGCGGCGAAGAAGTGAGCATCTATGAAATTCTCGCGGGCCGTGACGCGTTGGCCGCGCGCATCGTGCGCAGCGGCGGGTTGCTTGCCTTCGGGCAGCAATGCCTGCGCGGGGCAGAACCTTGCGCGCCTGCAGCAACGAACACCCCGCGCACCTTGTTCGAGAAAATCGTCACGCGCCACCTGCTTTCCACACCGGTGACGCCCGCCGAGCCCAAACCCGGCGACGGAGTCTTCGTGCGTGCCGACTGGCGCTTCATCCACGAGTACTACACCGGCATGGCCGCGCACATGCTCAATGCGCGATTGCCCGGCGTCGCCTTGCGCGATCCGCGATCGATCGTCGTCTTCGAGGACCACACCTCGTACATGGAGCAAAGCCCTGCGCACCTGAAGGCAGGGCTGGTCCCGAACATGCGCAAGATGGTGCAGGCGCAGCGCGACTTCGCCGCGCGGCATGCGTTGAAGTTCCATCGCACGCTCACCGACGCAGAAGCGGCAGACGATCTCGATGGCGTGCCTGCGGGCATCTCGCACGCAATGATGGCCGAGCACTACGCCCTGCCCGGGCAGCTCGTGGCCGGCACCGATTCGCACACGCCGCACAGCGGCGCGCTCGGCTGCGTTGCTTTCGGCATCGGCACCACCGACATGGCGAACGCGTTCGTGACAGGCGCGGTGCGTTTGACGATGGCCGAGTCCTTGCTCGTGCGGCTCGATGGACCGATTGCATCCGGCGTCACTGCGAAGGACATCGTGCTGCATCTGCTCGCCTTGCCGCAGATTCACGCGGGCGCCGGCGTCGGCAAGGTGTTCGAATATGCGGGCAGCGCGGTCGACGCTCTCTCCATCGACGAGCGTGCCACGCTCGCCAACATGACGGCCGAGCTCGGCGGGCTGACGGGCATCGTCGCGCCCGATGCAGTCACAGTGAAATTCCTGCGCGAGCGGCGCAGCGTCGATTTCAAGCTCGAGCCCTGGATGCGCAGCGACGAAGGCGCGCGCTACGCGGCAACGATAGAAGTCGATTGCTCACAGCTTTCGCCCTACGTTGCGTCGCCCGGTGATCCGGGCCACGGCATGCCGATCGCGTCGCTGGCCGAGCGCGTGAAGATCGACATCGCGTACGGCGGATCGTGCACTGCCGGCAAGCGCGAGGACTTCGATCATTACCACGAGGTGCTTGCGTGGGGTCTGCAAAACGGCATGCGCGTGCCGGCGAATGTCAACCTGTATTTGCAGTACGGCACGACCGCCGTGCGCGACTATTGCGTCGAGCGCGGCTATGACAAGACCTTCGAGGCCGCGGGCGCGCGCATCCTGCAGCCTTCATGCGGCGCCTGCGCCAACTGCGGGCCAGGCTCGTCAGTGGATGCGTCGCAAGTGACGGTGAGCGCGATCAATCGCAACTTTCCGGGGCGGTCGGGGCCGGGCCAGGTTTGGCTGGCGAGTCCGCCTACGGTGATGGCGAGTGCGCTGGCCGGCGAGCTCGTCTCCTTTGCCGAGCTAAAACAGCGCAAGCGGTGATTTGAAAATCCGCACGCAGCCGCCTACATTGGAAGGCTCACTTCAAGGAGACCTTCATGGCGACCTACATCGTTCTCGCGAACTTCACCGAACAAGGCGTTCGCAGTGTGAAAGAAACCGTGAGCCGCGCGGATGCCGTCAAGGAAGCGGCAACACGGTACGGCTGCAAGATGAAAGAAATCTTCTGGGTGCAAGGCCAGTACGACATCGTCACGGTGGTCGAAGGCCAGGACGAGCAATCACTCGCGGCGTTCGGCCTATGGCTCGGAAGCCAGGGCAACGTGAAGATGCAGACCCTGCGCGCTTTTACGCGTGATGAGATGTCTGCGATTGTGAAGAAGCTCTAGCTAGGGCACGAACAACCACCGCGTCAGGTGAAAGAAGATAGGCGCTGAGAACGCGATTGAATCGAGACGGTCGAGCATGCCGCCGTGTCCGGGGATGCTGCAGCCCCAGTCCTTCGCACCGAGTGAGCGCTTGACCGCCGAGAGCACCAGCCCGCCGAAGAAACCAGTGGCCACGATCGCGAGCGACATGAAGAGTGCTTGCACGGGCGAATACGGCGTGAACGCATGCAGCGCCGCGCCGAGCAGGCTCGCGAGCAAGCCGCCGCCGATCAGCCCCTCCCAAGTCTTGTTCGGGCTGAGCACGGGCGCGACCTTGCGACGCCCGAACAGTTTGCCGCACACGTACTGCAGCACGTCCGAGATCTGCGCGATGAGCAGGTAATAGAGCAGCAACACGCCGCCGCCGCTGTCGTAGCCGGGAATGTCGAGGAACAGCAAGGCCGGCGCGTGGCTCACGCCGTAGACGCACACCATCACGGCCCACTGGATCTTCGAGATGCGTTCCAGGAAATGCTGCGTGTCCGGCGCGAGAGTGGCCACCGCAGCGAGCAGGAAGAAGCCATACACAGGCAACAGCACGGCAAAAAGCCCGTACCACCCGATGCCTGCAAGCGCGTATTGAAACGGAATCGCGACGAAGAAGGCGAGAAAGAGCGCCGGACGGTCGCCTGGTCGCGTGGGCGTGAGCGAGATGAATTCGCGCAACGCGAGGAACGACATCAGTGCGAAAAGTAGCGTTGCCGCCACTTTGCCCAATGCGAGAAACGGCACGCCGATGCCCACGAGCAACCACCACGCTCCGATGCGATCGTTCAGGTTGCGGACGGTGGCCGTCTCGCCGAGGCGCCATGTGAGCGCGCGAGCGACAAGGCTCGCAGAAAGCAGGAAAGCGACGATGCCAGAGGCGAGATTCCAGAAGGGTGTCATGGTCAGTGCCCCGGGCCCAATGCGCACACGGCCGCGCGCGAGCGAGCCAGAAAAGACTCCTTCACCTCGGCCTCCACGCGCACCAGCACTTGGCCGAAGTGCACGCGGTTGATCAAAGGCAGCGGCAGCATCGAACCTTTAGGCAGGATGCGATGCAGGTTTTCGAGATAGACCGGCTTCAACTGCACGCCGGGGAATTCATTGGCAAGGCGATAGATACCGCTCTTGAACTCACCGGGCAGATCCTGCTCACGGCGTGTTCCTTCGGGAAACAGGATCAGCGTCCATCCTTCAGCCAACGCGTCGCGCACCGGATCGAGCGGATCGCCTTCGTCTTTGCGCTGGCGATCGATGAAGACCACGTTCAACACCTTCTCCGCGACCCATTGGCGCATCGGGCTTGCGCACCAGTAGTCGCGCGCGGCGACCGGCCTTGTTCGTGAGCGAGTGCGCAGGCTGAGAGCTGCAAGAAGCGTGAGCGTGTCGAGGTGGCTCGTGTGATTGGCGAAGAAGATGGTCTGCTTCGCGCCGTCAGGCTCGGCCCCGGCCGGGTAAGCACCGACGAGAAAGCGCACGACGGCGCAAAGAGCTTCGCGAAGAACGCGGTGCAGACGTGGGCGGCGGGTCATTGGAGTTGCTCCATTGCAAGCGCGGCACGCATGCGATTGACCGTCGTCCAGGCCACGGCAACACTAAGCAAAGGCATCAATGCTGAAGACCAGGGCGGAAGCACGCCGCCCAGCGCAATCCACAACGCAAGTGCACCGAAAACGAAGGCGCGATCGCTCTTGCCAAGAGGCCCGTCGTACCGGCGCGCAGCCCCGAT
>DATJJL010000466.1:0-7914 GCA_035492155.1 Ramlibacter sp.
GCGAGATAGGCCGCCATCAGCCCCGCGGCCGACGCATGCGCGGTGTGCAACTGCTTCGAATCGGCAGCCGTGCGGAGAAACTCCCACAGCCCCGCCGATTGCGTGCCCGCGGAACCAAATGCATGTCGCATCTGCTGCGCATCGAGACCGAGCAGCTTGCCTACAGCTGCTGCCGATGCCAAAGTGCCCGCCGTACCCGTCGTGTGGAACACCTTGTAGTGCGATCGTCCGAGAAATTCGCCGACGCGGATGCCGACCTCGTAGCCCGCGACACACGCCGCGAGAAACTGCTTTCCGCTCGCGCCGATGGCTTGCGCGGTGGCAAGCGCGGGCGGGAAGACGACAGTCGCGGGATGAAACACCGAGCCGTTGTGCACGTCGTCCTGCTCCGCCACATGCGAGGCCGCTGCGTTCGCGAGCGCGGCGAGATACGGACTCGTCGTCTTGCGCGACACGATCACTTCGCTGGCGCCGGTTTGCGGCCCCATCGCCATCGCGAATTTGGCGATCGTCTCCACGGGCCGCGAGCCGTGACCGGCCACAGCCGACGCGAACCAGTCGACCAACAGGTCTTCCGTCTTGCGCAGCACGTGTTCGGGGATGTGTTCGACACGCAGGCCGGCCGCGAAACCGGCGAGTTCGGCGCCTGGATTCATTCCACTTCCTTCAGAATATTCTGCGTATGTTCGCCCGCCGCAGGAACCGGGTCCATGCGGTAGTCGAAACTGTTGTTGCGCCCCGGCGGCAGCATGGCCGGAATGTCGCCGGCGGGTGAACCGACAGTGCGCCAGCGATCGCGCGCCTTCAATTGCGGATGCGACCACAGGCCCGCCATGTCGTTCATGCGGCCGTTGGCGATCTGTGCTTCGTCGAGCCGCTTTTCCACTTGCTCGGTCGACAGCGACTTGAACACGCCAAGGATGATCGCCTGCAGGTCCGCACGATGCTCGTTGCGTTTGGCATTCGCGTCGAAGCGCGCGTCGGTGGCAATGGTCGCATCGCCCAGCACCTTCTCGCAGAACACGGCCCACTCGCGCTCGTTCTGGATGCCCAGGATCACCGCACCATCTTTCGTCGCGAAAGGACCGTAAGGGTAGATGCTCGCGTGCGCCGCACCCGTGCGCGGCGGCGGCGATGCGCCGTCATACGCGTAGTACATCGGAAAAGACATCCATTCGGCCAGCGATTCGAGCATCGATACATCGATGTGGCTGCCTTCGCCCGTGCGGCCGCGCTGGATCAGTGCGGCGAGGATCGAGCTGTATGCGTACATGCCGGCCGCGATGTCGGCCATCGAGTTGCCGGCCTTGCTCGGAGTCTCAGGCGTGCCGGTGACCGAGAGCAAGCCTGCCTCGGCCTGGATCAGCAGGTCATACGCCTTCTTGTCGCGATAAGGGCCGTTGTCGCCATAGCCCGAAATGTCGCACACGATGAGAAGAGGGTTCTGCGCGTGCAGCGCATTGAAAGACAGACCCATGCGCGCCGCCGCACCCGGCGCGAGGTTCTGCACGAGCACGTCGGCCTTGCTGATCAGCTTCTTGAGCACCTCGAGTTGCGGCGGGTCTTTCAAATCGAGCGCGAGACTTTCCTTGCTGCGATTGGTCCACACGAAGTGCGAGGACAAGCCTTTCACACGCGTGTCGTAGGCCCGCGCGAAGTCGCCGGGGCCGGGTCGCTCGACCTTGATCACGCGCGCGCCGAGGTCGGCCAACTGGCGTGTGCAAAAGGGTGCGGCGATCGCGTGTTCGAGCGAAATGACGGTGATGTCGTCCAGAGGTCTGACCATGATCAAAAAGACCTCGGCAACCCGAGCACGTGCTCGGCGACATAAGACAGGATCAGGTTCGTCGAGATCGGCGCCACCTGATACAGGCGCGTCTCGCGGAACTTGCGCTCCACGTCGTATTCGGCCGCGAAGCCGAAGCCGCCATGGAACTGCAGGCACGCGTTTGCAGCTTCCCAGCTTGCCTTCGCGGCAAGGTACTTCGCCATGTTCGCCTGCGTGCCGCAAGGCTGGTGCGCGTCGAAGCGCTTGCATGCTTCCCAGCGCATCAGGTTCGCGGCTTCCACTTCGATGTAGCTTTCGGCGATGGGGAACTGCACGCCTTGGTTCTGGCCGATGGGCCGGCCGAACACCACGCGATCCTTCACATAGCGCGACACACGTTCGATGAACCAGTAGCCATCGCCGATGCACTCGGCGGCGATCAGCGTGCGCTCGGCGTTCAGGCCGTCGAGGATGTACTTGAAGCCCTGGCCTTCTTCGCCGATCAGGTTCTCGGCCGGGATCTCGAGGTTCTCGAAGAAGAGCTCGTTCGTCTCATGGTTGACCATGTTCGGGATCGGCCGCACCGTCATGCCGTGGCCGATCGCCTCGCGCAAATCAACCATGAAGATCGACATGCCTTCGCTTTTCTTCTTCACATCGGCCAGAGGCGTGGTGCGCGCGAGCAGGATCATGAAATCCGAATGCTGGATGCGCGAGATCCACACCTTCTGGCCGTTGACGACGTAGCGGTCGCCCTTCTTCACAGCGGTCGTCTTGATCTTCGTCGTGTCGGTGCCGGTGCTGGGCTCGGTGACGCCCATCGACTGCAGTCGCCATTCGCCGGTTGCGATTCGCGGCAGGTATTTTTTCTTCTGCGCCTGCGAGCCGTGCCGCAGCAGCGTGCCCATGTTGTACATCTGGCCATGGCACGCGCCCGAGTTGCCGCCGGTGCGATTGATCTCTTCCATGATCACCGAGGCCTCCGACAGGCCCAGGCCCGAGCCGCCGTATTCCTGCGGAATCATCGCGGCCATCCAGCCGGCCTTCGTGAGCGCGTCGACGAACTCTTCGGGATAGCCGCGCTGCTCGTCGATCTTGCGGTGGTATTCGTCGGGAAACTGCGCGCACAAATCGCGCACCGCGTCGCGGATGTCCTGGTATTGGTCGGTTTCGTTTTTCATGATTGGTTGTTCAGGCGATTTGCGCCGTGGCCTTCATCGTGAGATAGCCTTCGTGGTCCTGCGCCCAGAGAGATAGTTGCCCTTCGCCATCTTGCTTGCCGCACACGCGCATCGTCCGGCCGTCGAAGGTCGGGCGGATCGCCTTGAACTCGAAGCGCTGCAATTTCGCTTGCGGCAGTTCGCGGCGCACGAGGTCCACGAGCAGTGTCGCGATGAGCGGGCCGTGCACGATGAGGCCCGGATAGCCCTCGACTTCGGTGACGTAGCGGCGGTCGTAGTGGATGCGGTGGCCGTTGAAGGTCAGCGCGGAATAGCGGAACAGCAGCACGTCGTCCGGCAGCAGCTCGCGCTGCCACTTCGCATCTGTCGGCGCGGGCGTCGGCGCGGCAGGCGCATCGCCGGGCTGGGGCGCGTCACGGTAAACGATGTCGTGCTCTTCCGTGAGTGCGATGCCGTTCGCGTTGCGCAGCTCATGCACGACGGTCACGAAGACGAGGTTGCCGCTGCGCCCGCTCTTCTCGGTGATGGATGCGATGCGCGAAGTGCGAATCGCCTCCTCGCCCACACGCAGCAGGTTCGCGTCGTTCCACACGAGCCGGCCCCCTGCCCACATGCGTCGCGGCAGCGGCACGGGCGGCAGGAAACCGCCGCGCTTCGCATGCCCGTCGGGGCCGATCTCGCTCTGGCGATGCGTGGGCAGGAAGTAGAGCCAGTGCGCAAGCGGCGGTACCGGCGTGCCGCGCGCGGGCGAGGGATCGTCACGGTCCAGCGTGGCAGAGAAGCCGCGCAGCGGGGCGGCGGTGATGTCGTCGTGGAGGGTCTCGGTGCGGCCGACCCAGGCCTGGAAGTCGGAAGGGGTGGCGGACATGGGCACGATGGTCGCGCGAATCGCCTCGCGGCACAATGCGCGAATCCGGAAACCAGCCTTCGGAATTTCCGAAGCCTCGCCCTCGCTGCATGCAATTCGACCTGACCGACCTGCGTCTTTTCCTGCTCGTTGCCGAGGAGGGCAACCTCACGCGCGCCGCGAATCGCCAGCACCTGTCGCTGGCGGCGGCCAGCGCGCGCATCAAGGCGCTCGAGCACCAGGCCGGCCTGCCGCTCCTGATTCGTGAAGCGCGCGGCGTGCGCCTCACGCCTCCGGGCGATGCTTTTCTTCATCATGCGCGGGAGGTGCTGCGCGAAGCGGAAAAACTCCGTCGCGACCTGCACGAATACGGCGGCGGCCTGCGCGGGCATGTGCGCGTGTTCGCCAACACCACGGCCGTGACCGATTTCCTGCCCGAGATCCTGCCCGGTTTCCTCGCGGCCAATCCGCGCATCAATGTCGACCTTCAGGAAAAACCGAACGCGGACATCGCGCGCGGCGTGCTCGACGGCCGCGCGGACGTCGGCATCGTGGCGGGCGCCATCGACACGCTCGGGCTGCAGGCCATCCACTTCAGCACCGATCGATTGGTGCTCGTCACGGCGCGCGACCACCGCTTCGCGAAGCGCAAACGCATCGCCTTCGCGCAGACGCTGGGCGAGGACATGGTCGGCATGCATCACGGCAGCACGCTGCAAAGTTTCCTGCAGCGGCAGGCCGACAAGCTGGGCAAGCCGATGCGGCTTCGCATCCAGCTGGGAAGCTTCGACGCGATGTGCCGGATGGTCGGTGCAGGCGTCGGCGTGGCCATCGTTCCCGAGAGCGCGGCGCATCGCAATCTCAAGCCGATGAAGCTCGCACAGATCGAGCTCGCCGACCCGTGGCGCGTGCGCGAGCGCTATGTGCTCGTGCGAGATCGCGAGGCGCTGCCGGCGTATGCGCGCGATCTCGTGGAGCGCATCTGCGCGCACTACCGTGTTCCAATCCGCTCATGAAGACACGCAAGATCGCCCTTGGGCTCGTGGCCCTCATCGTCGTCGCCGGCATTGGCGGCTGGTTCAGCCTCGACAAGGAAACGCGCGGCCTGCTCGCGACGGTGCCGACCAACCGCGACCTGCTGTTCTGGAACCAGTCGCAGCGCGACGCCGCCTTCCGCGCGCTCGATCGCCTGCCGATTCTTGCGAAGGCGCACGTGGTGCCCGCGAGCGGGCATGCCTCGCCGCTGCCTTCAGGCGCGCCGCTGAAGCTGCCGATGGACATCGACGCCTACATGGCGGGCCAGCACAGCGCGGCCATCGTCATCGTGCAGGACGGCAAGGTGCGGCTCGAAAAATACGGGCTCGGCTTCGATGCGCAAGGCCGCTGGACCAGCTTCTCGGTCGCGAAGTCGTTCACGTCCACGCTCGTCGGCGCGGCCGTCCGCGACGGCTACATCAAGAGCCTGGACGACAAGGTCTCCACGTACATCCCGCAGATGAAGGGCTCGGCGTACGACGACGTGAGCATTCGCCAGTTGCTCACGATGACATCGGGCGTGAAATGGAACGAGGACTACGCCGATCCGAAGTCCGACGTCGCGCAGTTCAACAACTACAAACCCGAAGACGGCGTGCCGTCCATCGTGAGCTACCTGCGGCGCCTGCCGCGCGAGGTGCCGCCCGGCACGCGCTGGCACTACAGCACCGGCGAGACCAACCTCGTGGGCATCCTCGTGGGAAACGCGACGGGCAAGCCGCTTGCGCAGTACTTGTCCGAAAAGGTGTGGGCGCCTGCCGGCATGGAGCAGCAGGCCACGTGGATCCTCAGCAAGACGGGCCAGGAGATCAGCGGCTGCTGCGTGCAGGCGGCCACGCGCGATTACGCGCGCTTCGGCGTGTTCGTGTTGAACGGCGGCCGTGTGAACGGCCAACCGATCGTGCCGGATAACTGGTTTGCCGAAGCGACGACCAAGCGCGCCGACATCGGCATTCCGGGTCGCGGTTACGGCTACCAATGGTGGACATACGACGACGGCAGCTTCGCGGCGCGTGGCATCTTCGGGCAGGGCATCTTCATCGACCCGAAACGCAAGCTGGTGATCGCGTCGAATGCCGACTGGGGCGGCGGCGCGCAGGACAGGACGGCGGGCCGGGCGCGCGAGGAGTTCTATCGCGCGGTGCAAAAAGCCGTGGACGACGAGGCAGAAAAAAGCCCCGCCATCGGCGGGGCTCTAAAAGAGAACAAGGTTCCCTGAATGAAGAACTTCACTATGTTTGTCCAAATGCATTCCCGCCATCGGGAATACCCGCGTCAGGCTTTCACGCGGCTTTCACTGGTCCGGGATTTCCGGGTCGACCAGGCGCGCTAGCTGCTCCAGCGATTCCTGCCAGCCCATGTAGCACATCTCCACGGGGATCATTTCGGGGATGCCTTCCTGCACGATGCTCACTTCGGTGCCGCCGAAGGGCAGCGCCTTGAGCGTCACCGATGTTTCCATCGTGCCCGGCAGGTTCGCGTCGTCGAACTTGTCGTTGTAGCGGATGCGCTGGTTGGGAACGAGCTCCAGGTACTGCCCGCCGAACGAGTGCCCGTTGCCGGTGCCGAAGTTGCGAAACGACATGTGGAAGGTGCCTCCCACTTTTGCTTCCATGCGCTGCACGGTGCAAGTGAAGCCGTAGGGCGGCAGCCATTTCGCCATCGCATCGGGTTCGAGAAACGCGCGATAGACGCGCTCGGCCTTGCCGCGCAGAACACGGTGGAGTTTGACGGTGCCGTAAGCCATGATGAGTTCCTTTCGATTCAGCGTGGCGCAAAGGATGCCACTGACTGCACGACGCGCGAAGGCCGCGCGAATCGACAACGCGGCGATGCGGGTTAACCCGCGTCAGCGGCCGAAGTGAAGGAACAGCATTGCCGCGAGCGCCAGCGCAAGCACGGCCGAGGTCAGCTTCCAGAAGAGCACGCGGTCGCGCTCGATGAGTGGCGTTGCGGATCGGCCGGTCAGTTGAGGATTCGGGTGCCGCAGGTCGTGCACGAACTCCGACAGCTCTGCATGGCGCTTGCCGGGCAGGGGATGAACCGCGCGGCGCAGCACCTCGTCGATCCACGCGGGGATGGCGCTGTCGTCGCCCAGCACGCTGCGATAACGCAAGCCGGCCTGTTGCGCACGAGTGCGGGTGCCCGCGACATCCGTTCCGTAGGGCAGCCGGCCGCAGAGCATCTGGTAGGCGATCACGCCGAGCGAGAAGAGATCGGATCGCGTCGTGCCCACCTCGCCGAGAAAGTATTCCGGCGCGGCGTATTGCTCGGTGCCGAGCACGCCTTCGCTATCGCGCACATCGTGCATCTCGCGCAGGCCCGCGACACTTGCCGCGCCGAAATCGATGATCTTCACCGTGCCGCTCGCATCGATCATGATGTTCTCGGGCCGCAGGTCCTGGTGCAGCATCTCCATGCGGTGCATGGCCTGCAGGCCCTTCGCGACCTGCTCCACGATGCCGCGCACCGTCTCGATGTCGGGCCGCGGATGGTCGATCATCCACTGCGCCAATGTCTGCCCCGCGATGTACTCGGTGACGACATAGCGGCAGGTGCGTTCGCGCGTGTGCTCCACCGGCTTGAGCACGTGCGCGCTCTTCACGCGCCGCGCAACCCATTCCTCCATCATGAAGCGCTCGAGGTACGCGGGGTCGTCCTGCTTGTCGATGGAGGGCGTCTTCAGGATCGCGGGCTGCCCGGTCTCGACGTCGACCGCGAGATAGATATGGCTGCGCGGGCTCGCGTGGATCTCGCGCATGATTCGCCAGCCGTCGATCACGTCGCGCGGCGAGAGGATGGCCGGCGCGGGCAAGTTGGCCAGGCGCTGGTGCAGCTCGGAGCTTTCGCGCTCGGGCAGCGAATCGACGCGCAAGATCTGCACGGTGAGGTTGTCTTCGCTGCCGTTGGCGAGCGCCTTCTCGACGATCGCCTGCGCCGCCGCGTCCAGGTCGTCGGCGTGCCCGGTGATCGCGGCGATCGTCTCGCGCGCCGCCAGGTGTTCGTGCACGCCGTCGGTGGTGAGCACGAACACGTCGCCTTCTTCCACCTGCACGGCCTGGTAGTCGATCTCGACCTGCGCC
>DATJJL010000467.1:0-7487 GCA_035492155.1 Ramlibacter sp.
CCAACCCCATCGCCTCGATCCTTTGCACGTGCGCCAGCAGCGAGCGCTGTGCCATCGGCCACATGCGCGGTGGCACATCGTCGTAGGCAATCTCTACCCAATCCTCCATCGAGCCGTGGGGCTTCGCTCGCATGGCCGCGACGATCTTCGCTTCGCGTTGAAGCCGATGCGACTTCAGGTGCGCGATGGCCTGCGGCGCGAAGCCCAGCACATGACCGTGCGCGGGCAGGATGAATTCGATGCCGGACTCGTTGCATGCGGCAGCGAGCTTGTCGAGCGATTCAAGGTACGCCGTCATGTCGCCGTCGGGCGGATCGATGACTGTGGTGCTGCCGTTCAAGATGTGATCACCCGAGAAAAGCAGCGAGTCTTCGACGAGCAACAGGCACGTGTGATTCGCTGCGTGGCCCGGTGTGTGGATCGCGCGCAATGTGTGCCGCGAGCCACCGCCTTCGACGAACACTTCTTCGCCGTCCGCAAGATCGCGATCGGGCCGGAATTCGCTCGCGGGCCGCGCCGTGGGCTTCGATGCGATGCCAAGGATCGGCGGCTTGTTTGCGCACAACGATTGCAGTGGCCGCGCGCCGGGCGAATGGTCCGGGTGCGAGTGCGTGCAGACGATGTAGCGGATGTCGCCGCCTGCTGCGCGCCAGAGCCTGTCGATGTGCTCGGATTCATTCGGGCCCGGGTCGACGGCGATGAAGCCCGTCGCCGGATCGCCGACGAGATAGCTGTTGGTGCCAGGGCCGGTCATCACGCCGGGGTTGGGTGCGGTCAGCCGGGTGAGGTTCTTCAGCAGTTGCACCGGCTGGTCGGCATGCCAGTCGAGGTGATGCACGAGCTGGCCGTCGGGGCTGACGAGCGCGAGTTCGCCGTAAGGCATCTCGTGCTCCATGTAGCGAACCTCCGCGCCCTTGACGAAGCCCGCGCGCGGGCAGCTGCTCCAAAGCGGCTTGCCGCTTGCGCAGGCGGCAAGCACCTCGTCGACGTCCTTGTACTTGGCAAGACGCTGCAACGTGCGGATCGTCGGGAAGATGATGAAGAACGTGCCTTGCTCGTGCCGCGCCAGTGCGTCCGAAGGCCTCACCCACACGGGCTCGAACTGCTCGGCTTCGTCGGCCACGGGCACTTGCCCCTCGGGCATGCGCGCGACAAGGAACGACACATCGAATCGACGCGGCAAGTCGCGATCGGTGATCCAATGCGCGAGCACGAAGAGCCGCGCGCCGCTGAGGTCGAGCGAGAGTTCCTCGCGGCTTTCGCGAATCGCGGCGGCCTCCACGCTTTCGCCCGGATCGATCACGCCACCGGGAAAGACGTAGGCACCGGGCGCGAAGCTCGCCTTCCGGGACCGGCGAGTCATCAGCACCTCGAAGCCCTGCGGCGTGTCGCGCAGGAGCAAAACGGTGGCAGCGGGCCGCGTCGCGACGGGCTCGCGCTGCGGATGAAGCAATTGCGTGGCTCGAACCATACGGATCATTATCGGCCGCGTGAGATTCCTTCGATAATCCCGGGCATGCGCATTCGCTTCACGAAGATGCAAGGTGCGGGCAACGATTTCGTCGTGCTCGACGAGACCAGGCAAAAGCTGTCGCTCGCGCCTGCGCAGTACAAATGGCTGGCCGACAGGCATTTCGGTGTCGGCGCGGACCAGATCCTGTCCGTGCGGCCGTCGCCCGCGGAGGGCATCGATTTCGAGTACGTCATCCACAACGCCGACGGCGGCGAGGTGGAACAGTGCGGCAACGGCGCGCGCTGCTTCGCGCGATTCGTGCGCGACAAGGGCCTCACATCGAAAGACCAGCTGCGCGTTCGAACGCTGTCGGGTGTGATCGAGCCTCGCGTCAATGCGGACGGGCGCGTCACGGTGGACATGGGCGCGCCTGTTTTCGACGTGCACGGCGTTCCTTTCGATGCCGCGGGCCTGGGGCCCGTGCCCGAGGACGGCTGGGAAAAGTGGCATCTCGCACTCGGCACGAGCCCGGGCTCGCCCATCGTGTCGGTGGCAATCCTGTCGATGGGCAATCCGCACGCGGTGCAGGAGGTGCCCGATGTCGATGCGGCGCCGGTGCGCACGCAAGGCCCGCAGATCGAACACCATCCGAGATTTCCGAAGCGCGTGAACGCGGGTTTCATGCAGGTCGTCGATCGCTCTCACGTGCGGCTGCGTGTGTGGGAGCGTGGCGCCGGCGAAACGCTCGCGTGCGGCACTGGCGCGTGTGCTGCCGTGGTCGCGGGCATTCGCCTTGGCCGGCTCGACCATCGGGTCGATGTCGACACGCACGGCGGCCGCCTGACGATCGAGTGGGACGGCAAAGGCCCGGTGCTGATGACGGGCCCGGCCGTCACTGTTTTCGAAGGCGAGATCGAAGTTCCAGACCAACCATGACAAAGAACGACATGAACCCGATCACCGAAGACGACATCGCGAGCTGGCTCGCGAACACGCCGGATTTCTTCGAGCGCCATGCGCAACTGCTCGCATCGGTGCAGCTCACCAGTCCGCACGGCAATCGCGCGGTGAGCCTGCAGGAGAGGCAGGCCGAGATGCTGCGCGAAAAAATCAAGGTGCTGGAGCACCGCGTCATGGACATGGTGCGGCACGGCAACGAGAACATGATCATCGCCGACCGGCTGCAGCGCTGGGCGCGCAACCTGCTGGTCGTGCAGTCCAGTCGCGCGTTGCCCGCGACGATCGCGGCGCAGATCCAGCAGCAGTTCATGATTCCGCAAGTCGCGATCAAGGTGTGGGACGTCGACAGCAAATACGGCAAGGAGCCTTTCGCCGAAAGCGTGACCGACGATGCGAAAAGCTTCGCGTCATCGCTCACGCAGCCTTATTGCGGCGTGAACTCCGGCTTCGAGGCCGTGCAGTGGCTCGAGGACGCAGCGATGGCGATGTCGATCGCGCTCATCCCGCTGCGCGAGGGCGAGATCAACGGAACGAACCCCGCGTTCGGCATGCTGGTGCTTGCGTCGCCCGATCCGCAGCGTTTTGCGAGCGGCATGGGCACGGATTTTCTCGAGCGCATCGCCGAGCTCGCGAGCGCTGCGCTCTCGCGCCTGCGCAAGGAGTGATGGCGTGGCCGATAACGATCTGGTCGATCGTTATCTGGAGCACGTTCGTGTGGAGAAGCGGTTGGCGCAGCGCACTGTGGAGCTCTATTCGCTGGACTTGCACAAGCTCGTGGACAACGCGAAGCAATCGGATGTCGAGCTGCTGCGCGTGCAGAACGCGCACGTTCGCCGCTGGGTTGCACAGATGCACGGCGCAGGACGCAGCGGCCGCGGCATCGCGCTCATCCTGTCGGGCTGGCGCGGGTTCTACACATGGCTCGGCAAGCAGGGGCTCATCGCGAGCAATCCGGTGGTCGATGTGCGCGCACCGAAATCACCGAAGCCGCTACCCAAGGCATTGAGCGTCGACGATTCCGTGCGCCTTGCGGAATTCGGCGACGACAAGGCCGATCCGTGGCTCGAAGCGCGAGACGCCGCGATGGTGGAGCTGCTGTATGGCTGCGGGCTGCGCGTCGGCGAACTGGTGGGGCTCGATACGCTTGCCAGCAATTCGGCGCGAGGCTGGATCGATCTCGATGCCGGCGAGGCGCACGTGCTCGGCAAGGGGAGCAAGCGTCGCACGGTGCCTGTCGGCCGCAAGGCGCACGAGGCGCTTGGGCAATGGCTCGCGGTGCGCGGCACGCACGAATCACCCGCGCTCTTCGTGGGCAAGCATGGCACGCGCCTCACCGCGCAGAGCATCTGGCAACGACTGAAGCGCCGCAGCCTCGTCGCGGGGCTTGCCACGCCGGTGCACCCGCACATGCTGCGCCATTCGTTTGCCAGCCACGTGCTGCAATCGAGCGGAGACCTGCGCGCGGTGCAGGAGCTGCTCGGTCACGCCAACATCACGACGACGCAGGTGTACACGCGCCTGGATTTCCAGCACCTCGCGAAAGCCTACGACGCCGCGCATCCGCGGGCGCAGCGCAAGACTACGAAGTCAGGGTGAACACGGCACGCTTGCTTTCGGGCGAGACGTTCGCGAGCAGCGATTCCAGCCGGTCGATCACCTGCGTCGAATCGGCGCGTTGGGTGGGCACGATCGTCTGCGCGATGCGCACCTGCGCTACCCAGTCGATAGGCTTGTTCTTGAACGGCATCAGGCAGCGCGCGACGATACGCGGACCTTCCGACGCGGCGTCTTCCACCGTGAGCGGCCCTTCGATCAGCATGCCGAAGCGCAGGTCGCCCAGGCGCGCGACAGCGTCGATGTCGCGCACGGCGGAAAGCAGCCTGCCCGCGACCTGCAGCGGCAGCTCCTCGGCGGAGCGCGCGCCGTATTGCTTGCGAATCTGCTCCGCATTGATGATGTCGATGACGAGCACGGCGCTCTGGTACTTCAGGCGCTGCGAGCGCGCCATCATCCGTGCGAGGTTCTGCTCGAAGATGGCGGCGTTGAGCAAGCCGGTGGCCGGGTCCATCTTGTCGAAGCCCTGCAGGCGACGGATGTGTTCGCGGCGCTGCTGGCTGCGCAGGATCAGGATGAGAAGCACGATCGGCAACTCCACGGCCATGCCCAGTTGCATGCCGTGGGTTGCGAGGAAGCCGAGCGGAATCTCGCCGGCGATGCGCAGCAGCGGGAAGATCGATCCGAGCGCGACCGGCGCGATGCCGGCCAGCAGCCAGCCCGCCCATCGGTCGCCGCGGCGCGCAGCCCAGATCACCGAGGCGATCCCTGCTGTCGCGGCGACGGAGATGTACGTCACCATGACCTGCACGCGAATGCCGGGATCGCCCAGGGCGATCACGCCGGCGACGACGATCGAGGCCAGGCCCAGCCCGACGAGCATGTAATGCAGCGGCCGCGAGCGTTCCGACATCGACACCACTTCGCCGAAGAACCACTGCAGCGAGCCGACGCCGAGCACCGGCAGGGCGATCGCCGAGAAGTCGTTCCACCATGGCCAGTTGGGCCAGAGCAAGAGGCCGCTCACGCCTGTGATCGACGCCTGCGTGAGTGCGAGCAGCACGACGCTGATCGCATAAAGCGCATAGCAGATGTCGCGCAGCGATATGGCACTCATCACAGCCAGGACTGCGGCGAGCCCGGCCAAACCGAAGAAGATGCCCAGGATCACCGAGGTCTGCTGCTCCTCGCGCAGCAGGTAGCTTTCCGTGACGAACTCCAGCGGTGCGCTGAAACTGTGGGTGTTCTGCACCTTCACCACGTATTCCTGCGTGCCGGGTGCGAGCGGCAGCAGCGGAAAGCGGTGCGGCAGCGGCCAGTCGGCCACGGCGATCGTGTCGCCGGCAGTCAGGCCCCAGCCGCCCGTGCCCTCGACCGGGTACACCGTGACCTTGTCGACTGAAGGGTAGGGCACTTGCAGGTACCACCGCTCGGTGCCCGGCACGGAAATGGTGAAGCGAATCCAGAGCGCCTTGCCGGGGCCGAGCGGATAAACGGCACCTTCTTTCGCCGGTAGCCACGAAATGCCCGTGCCGTCGACGACCACTTCCGGTGTGGTTCGTCCGGTTTCGTCGATCCAGGCCTGGCCAGCGCTGCCCAATTGCACCGGCTGGTTGGCGGAGTCGAGCTGGATGGGCGTGGCGGCGCGCGCGAAGCCCAGCCCGGCCATGACCAGCATGGCCGCCGTCAACCAGCATCGCAGCGCGTTTCGCATCACCCCCAACTCCTTGCGCCGAGAATAACGCCAATGAAGACGATTCGACTGAGGGTTGGCAAGGAGAGGTCGCTCTTGCGACAACATCCGTGGGTATTCGATTCGGCCATCGCCAAGGGGGGCGGTGACCCGGGCGAAACCGTGCGGATCGAATCGGACGCCGGGGATTTCCTGGCGTGGGCTGCGTTCAGCCCGCAGTCGAAAATCCGCGCGCGGACATGGAGCTTCGACGAGAAACAGCGCATCGATGCCGCCTTCATCGCGCAACTTTGCGAGCGGGCCGTGAAGGCGCGCGAAAGATTCGCGATCGACAGCGACGGCATGCGCCTCGTGCACGGCGAGTCCGATGGCTTGCCGGGGCTCGTGGTCGATCGGTATGGCGACACGCTCGTGGCACAGTTCCAGTCGGCCGGTGTCGAGCGCTGGAAAGGCGTGATCGTCGATGCACTGCTGGGCGCGACCGGGCTCGCGAAGATGTACGAGCGATCGGACACCGGCTCGCGATCGCTCGAAGGGCTCGCCCCCGCGGCCGGCTGGCTGCGCGGCGAAGGCTCAACCGACGTCGCGATCCGCGAACACCAGTGGAATCTCACGCTCGATATCGCCACCGGCCACAAGACCGGCTTCTATCTGGACCAGCGCGACAGCCGGCGCAAGTTCGCCGAGCACGCGCAGCGCCTCGAATTCCAGCGCGTGCTGAACTGCTACTGCTACACGGGCGGCTTCACCGTGGCGGCGCTTGCAGGCGGGGCCGCGCACGTCACTTCGATCGATTCGTCGGCGCCGGCTCTGGAGCGTGCCCGAGCGCATGTGGCGCTGAACGGGTTCGATGCGGCTCGCGCCGATTTCATCGACGCCGATGTGAACGCGTCGCTGCGCCGCTTCGTCGAGGAAGGCCGCACTTTCGATGCCATCGTTCTCGATCCGCCCAAGCTCGCGCCGACGGCCGCACATGCAGAGAAAGCCGCGCGTGCGTACAAGGACATCAACCGGCTGGCCCTGAAGATCCTCGAGCCGGGCGGCGTGCTGTTCACCTATTCGTGCTCGGGCGGGATCAGCGCCGATCTCTTCCACAAGATCGTCGCCTCGGCCGGCGCCGACGCGAAGGTCGACGGCTTCATCACCGAGCGGCTGGGCGGCGCGCCGGACCACCCGATGACGCTCGCCTTCCCGGAAGGCGAATACCTCAAGGGGCTCGTGATACTTCGAAAAGCCTAAACTGTCGCCATGAGCCTCATTCCCGCCACCATCCTTACCGGCTTCCTCGGCTCGGGCAAGACGACGCTGCTCAAGCGCGTGCTCGAAGAGGGCCACGGGCAGAAGATCGCCGTCATTGAAAACGAATTCGGCGAAGAGAACATCGACAACGAGATCCTGGTGGCAGAGACCCAGGAGCAGATCATCCAGATGAACAACGGCTGCGTGTGCTGCTCCATCCGCGAAGACCTGCGCGAGGCGCTGCAAGTGCTGGCCGCCAAGAAGCGCCAGGGCCTGCTCGACTTCGACCGCGTGGTGATCGAGACCACCGGCCTGGCCGACCCCGGCCCGGTGGCGCAGACCTTCTTCATGGACGACGAGATCGCCGAGACCTACCTGCTCGATTCGATCATCACGCTGGTGGATGCCAAGCATGCGGACAAGCAGCTCGATGACCGGCAGGAGGCGCGGCGGCAAGTCGGTTTCGCCGACCAGATTTTCATCAGCAAGACGGATCTGGTGGCGAAGGATGAAGTCGACGCACTGGTTCACCGCCTCAAGCACATGAACCCGCGCGCGCCGATGAAGCCGGTGCACTTCGGCGACGTG
>DATJJL010000468.1:0-8921 GCA_035492155.1 Ramlibacter sp.
TGCGTGGGCCGCGTGCGCCCGATGCGCTGCGCAAGGTGGATGCCGCTTCCCTGCTTGAGGAACAGGTCGACGATCACGAGGTCCCAGTCCTGGCCATTGGCGGCGAGCCACTGAAGCGCTTCGTCTTCCGTCGCGCTGGAGCCCGTGACGCGAACGCAGGTCAGCTCCTCGAGGGTGCCGATGAGGTTCTCGCGAATCGTCGCGTTGTCCTCGATGACAAAGGCTTTCAGATGCACTGGAACTTCGCGGGCAAAGTGGGGGACCGAACAGCCATCATGCGCGGCTGGCTCTGCGATGCGGCTGCGGAATTGCCCGCGAACTCGGGTAGGACCGTGCCTACCATGGCGCGACGTCACACTGAAGATACACGGCGATGCACACCATGCACACCACGCAACGCGACAAGCTGCTAGAGGCGGCGAGCCTGCTGCAGCTTGCAGAGCGCACGGCGTTCGTCGGCACCTGGGCGCTCGATCCATCGACGGGCGAGATCGAATGGTCGCAGCAGCTTGCAGCCATTCACGAGGCGCCTGCAGGTTTCAAGCCGCCCGTCGACGATCCCTTCGGCCTGTATGCGCCCGAGTGGCGCGAGAAGGTCGGCGCGCTCATCGAGCAATGCACGAGCACGGGCACGCCCTTCGACGAAGAGATGCAGATCGTCACGCTGAAGGGCCGTCGCGCCTGGGTGCGCACGCTCGGGCAAGCGGTCCTCGACGAAACAGGCGAGGTCGTCCGCATCGAAGGCGCCGTGCAGGAGATCGCGCCGCATGGCTATCCGCAAGGCACGCTGATGCGCCACACGGTGAGCATGGGCGGCGCGATGGGCAGCGGCGAAGCATTCGCGACCGTCGACCGGCAAGGGCGCTTCACGTACCTCAACGAACAAGCCGAGCGATTGCTGGGGCGCGGCGCGCGCGAATTGCTCGGTCGCCCGATCTGGAATTTCGTGCAGAAGACGGTGCGCCTGCGGCTGGAGGAGCAGTTCCGCCGTTCATTCACGAACGGATCGAAGCTCGAGGCCGAAGAGCTCGATGCGCAGCTCGGCAGCCGCATCGAGATGCGCGGCTATCCTTTCGGCGGCGGCATGGCTGTGCACCTGCGCGACGTGACGGCGCGGCACAAATCGCAGGAGCTCCTGCGGCTGCTCGAAAGCAGCATCGCGCGACTGAACGACCTCGTCATCATCACGGAGGCCGGGCCGTTCAGCGAGCCGGGGCCGCGCATCGTTTTCGTGAACGAGGCGTTCGAGCGTCGCACCGGCTATTCGCCCGAAGAGGTGATCGGCCGCACACCGCGCCTTTTGCAAGGGCCGGGTACGCAGCGCAGCGAACTCGACAAGATCCGCTCCGCCATGGAGCAGTGGCAGCCTGCGCGAGTGGACCTCATCAATTACAAGAAAAGCGGCGAGGCATTCTGGGTGGATCTGGAGGTTTCGCCGGTATGGGACGAAGCGCGCAAGCTCACGCACTGGGTGGCGGTGGGGCGCGACGTCACCGAGCGCAAGACGGCGGAAGAAAAGATCCAGTACCTCGCGTTCTACGACCCGCTCACGCGATTGCCGAATCGCCAGCTGCTGCTCGATCGCCTGCATCGCGCGCTTTCCGACGTCCATCGCCCGCACGAGGGCGCGCTGATGTTCATCGACCTGGACAACTTCAAGGTGCTCAACGACACGCTGGGCCACCAGAAGGGCGACTTGCTGCTGCAACAGGTGGCCGACAGGCTGCGCTCATGCGTTGCGCGTGGCGACACCGTGGCGCGGCTGGGCGGCGACGAATTCGTGATCCTGCTCGAGAACAGTGGCAGCAAGCCCTTCGAACCTGCCGCCGGTGCGCGCGCCGTGAGCGAGCGCATCCTCGCGAAACTCGGCGAGCCCTACCAGCTTTCAGGCTATCTGCATCACTCCACCTGCAGCATCGGAGTGACGCTCTTCGGACGCGCGCCGTGGAGCGTGAGCGAGCTGCTCAAGCAGGCCGATCTCGCGATGTACCAGGCCAAGAACGCAGGGCGCAACACGGTGCGTTTCTTCGATCCCGGCATGCAGGCCGTCGTCACCGCCAACGCAACGCTGGCGACCGATTTGCGGCAGGCGTGGCGCGAAGGCCAGTTCCTCATCGACTACCAGCCGCAGGTGGGCATGGACGGCCGCATGACCGGTGTCGAAGCGCTGCTGCGCTGGAAGCATCCGCAGCGCGACATGGTGCCGCCCGCGCACTTCATCTCCACGGCCGAGGAGACGTCGCTCATCGTGCCGATCGGCCGCTGGGTGCTCGAGCAGGCATGCGCGCAGCTTGTCGAATGGGCGAAGAACCCGGCGCGCGCGCATCTGTCGATCGCGGTGAACGTGAGCGTGCGCCAGTTCCGCGATCCGGATTTCGTGGACGAGGTGATGACGGTGGTCCGCGATTTCGCGATCCCGCCCGGCAAACTCAAGCTCGAGCTCACGGAAAGCCTGCTGGCCGAAGGCATCGAGGTCACTGTCGCCAAGATGGCAAGCCTCAAGGACATGGGCGTGCAACTGTCGCTCGACGATTTCGGCATGGGCTATTCGTCGCTGTCGTATCTCAAGCGCCTGCCGCTGGACCAGCTGAAGATCGACCGCGAATTCGTCAAGGACATCCTCACCGACGCGAACGACGCCGCCATCGCGCGCACGATCATCCACCTCGCGCGCAGCCTGGGACTCGGTGTGATCGCCGAAGGTGTGGAGACGCCCGAGCAGCGCGCCTTCCTGGCGAAGGAAGGTTGCTATGAGTACCAGGGCTATCTGTTCTGCAAGCCGCTTCCCATCGAGGAGCTCGAAGCCTTCATCGAAAGCTCCGAGGCCTGAGCGCGCTTCAGTGCGGCGCGATCTGCAACGGTGCGGTCGCGACCTGCCGCGCAATCCGCAAGCTGATGTGGTCCGCGCCGCGGTCCAGCTCCACGCCTTCCGCGGTTGCCAGCGCCTGCACATCGGCCCAATCCAGCCGGCGATAAGTCGGCTCGTACGGCAGGCCGTCGTCATCGTCTTCGCGCGGGCTGATGCGCACGCCGACCACCGCCGTGTTGCCCTCCACATCGCCTTGAACCTGCACGCGGCAGGGGCCGCCGGCGGCATCGGTGAGCGTGACGAGCGAAGCGATCAGCAGGTTGCGCAGGACGACGCGCGAGACCTGCAGCGGCGTGTCGACGCATTGCACTTCCACGAGGAAGCCCCGGAAATTGAAATTGCTCGCGAGCAGTTGCACGCATTCGGCGATGCCGTCGCCCAGCTTGATGCCTTCGTCCTCGCCCGGCTCGATCCAGGCGGCGACTTTCAGGCATTTCGCCACTGCGCTGCGCGCCAGGCGGTTGAGCTTCGCGATGCTCTCGTGGAATTCGGCCGGATCGGGCGCGCCGCGATCGAGCCGTGCGTTGAGCACTTCGACGAGCATGGCGATCGCCTGCAGGTCCACGACCATGTCGTGCTTGAGCGCGGGGCCGAGCCGCCTGAGGACGCCGTATCGCGCTGCTTCCGCGCCGGCGCGCGAACGCTTGGCAGTTGTGGCTGGGGTTGCTTCCGGCATACGCGTTTCGGCCGGTGATGAGTTGGTTGCAGGGGCCATGGATCGCCCGGGATGGTGCCGCATGCGGCCAAGTTCAGCCGTGAGGATTGTGCGTGTGCGCTTGTAGGAACTATGCTTGTTCCATGAATAAGGCGTTCACGCGCGAATCGGGCAGCGACGACGAAGACGACGGCGACGGCGACAGCACCTTGCCGGAAATCCCCGCCGGTACGAAGAACTACATCACTCCGCAAGGGTATGCACGCCTGAAGGCGGAGCTGCTGCAACTCATCGATGAAGAGCGCCCGAAGGTCGTCGAGGTGGTGCATTGGGCCGCGAGCAATGGCGATCGCAGCGAGAACGGCGATTACATCTACGGCAAGAAGCGCCTGCGCGAGATCGACCGGCGCATCCGTTTTCTCACCAAGCGCCTGGAGATCGCCGAAGTGGCCGACCCTGCGCTGCATCACGGCAATGACCAGATTTTTTTCGGCGCGACGGTGACGTATGTCGACGAACACGGCGAAGAGCGCACCATCACCATCAAGGGCATCGACGAAGCCGACCAGATGCACGGCGAGGTGAGCTGGATTTCGCCGATCGCACGTGCGCTGCTCAAGGCGCGCGAAGGCGATGTGGTGAAGCTTGTGACGCCCTCGGGGGCGCATGAGATCGAAATTCTCGAGGTGAAGTATCCAGCGCATTAGCGCTTCGCGTCACCCCGGTGAAGGCCGGGGTCGCTGGCGATGGATACCGCGCGATGCCTCGACGGCCAACGATCCCGGCCTGCGCCGGGATGACGGCAACTACCGCCCCGGCTTCACGCGGGTCACGCGCATCACCGACGGCGTGCGCTTGAGCACACGCACCGCGTGTTCGAGGTGCGTCTTGTCGCGCACGGCGACGAGGAAGCGCAGGTCGGTGGCGTCCTGGTTTTTTTCGTCGTCCATGTCGACGTGCGTGATATCCGCTTCGGCATTGGCCAGCGCCGCGGCGACGCGCGCGAGCACGCCCTTGCCGTTGGCCACCGTGACCTGCAAGTTCGTCTCGAAAGGCCGCACGGGCTCGTCGGCCCATTCGACACTGATGAAGCGCTCGGCGTCCTTGTGCTGCAGGCGCTTGGCGACCGCGCAGTCTTCGCAATGCACGACCAGGCCTTCGCCCCGGCCGAGATAGCCGACGATCAAGTCGCCCGGAACGGGGCGGCAGCAAGTGGCGAATTGCACGGACGCGTTCTCGCTTCCGTCGAGCGTCACTTCGCCTTGCGAGACGCTCTCGTGCGCCGTGTAGCGCTCGCGCGAGATCAAGAGCGCGTCGGGCCTTTCGCCCATCTCGGCGAGCATGGGCACGAGCCGCTTGGCGACGATCGTGGCGATGCGTTTGCCCAGGCCGATGTCGGTGAGCAGCTCTTCGCGTGTGCGATTGCCGGTAAAACGAAGCAGCTTGTCCCAGATGGCGTGATGCGTCTCGTCGCCGGCCGGCAGCTTTTCCAGGCCCTCCGCCCGCAGCGCCTGCGTGAGCAGCTTCTGGCCGAGCTCCTGCGATTCGGCCTGTGCGAGCGACTTGAGGTGATGGCGGATCTTCGAGCGCGCGCGTCCGGTGCGAACGAAACCGAGCCATGCGGGGTTGGGCGTGGACACGGGCGCGGTCACCACTTCGACGACGTCGCCGTTTTTCAGCTCGGTGCGAAGCGGCACCTGAACGTTGTTGATGCGCGCAGCCACGGTGCGATCGCCGATGTCGCTGTGGATCGAATACGCGAAATCGACGACCGTCGCGCCTCGAGGCAGCGCCATGATCTGGCTCTTCGGCGTGAAGACGTACACGGCGTCGGGGAAAAGATCGATCTTGACGTGGTCCCAGAACTCCGCGGCGTCGCGCGTTTCGTGCTGGATGTCCAGGAGCGACTGCAGCCACTTCGTGCCGAGCCGGTCGGTGGCGTCGTGCTCGAGGTCGCTCGCCTTGTAGAGCCAGTGCGCGGCCACACCGGATTCGGCAACGATGTGCATGGCCTCCGTACGCATCTGGAACTCGACGTTCACGCCGGAGGGGCCGACCACCGTGGTGTGCAGCGACTGGTAGCCGTTGACCTTCGGGATCGCGATGTGGTCCTTGAACTTGCCCGGCACCGGCTTGTACATCTGGTGCAGCACGCCCAGCGCGGTGTAGCAATCGAGCACGTGCGGCACGATGACGCGAAAGCCGTAGATGTCGGTCACCTGCGCAAAGCTCAGGTGCTTGTCCTGCATCTTGCGATAGATGGAATACAGCGTCTTTTCGCGGCCGGCGATTTCCACCTTCATGCCGGTGCGTTCGAATTCGCTTTCGATCTCCCGCTGCACCTTCTGGATCAGGTCGCGGCGTCGGCTGCGCGCCTTGGACACGGCCTTCGACAGGATCGCGTGGCGCCAGGGCTGCAGGTAGCGGAAGGCGAGCTCCTGCAACTCGCGATAGGTGGCATTCAGGCCGAGACGGTGCGCGATTGGCGCGTAAATGTCGAGCGTCTCCGACGAGATTCTGTGCCACTTCTCGCGCGGCACGTCGTCCAGCGTTCGCATGTTGTGCGTGCGGTCCGCGAGCTTGACGAGGATGACGCGCACGTCGCGCGCCATCGCCAGCAGCATCTTGCGAAACGACTCCGCCTGGCTTTCTTCACGCGTGTTGAACTGCAGCCGGTCCAATTTGGTGAGGCCATCGACCAGCTCGGCAACCGATGCGCCGAACTTCTCGATCAGCTGCGACTTCGTGACGCCGCAATCCTCGATCGCGTCGTGCAGCAACGCGGCCTGCAAGGCCTGCGCGTCGAGCTTCCACTCCGCGCATTGCGAAGCGACGGCGATCGGGTGCGTGATGTAGGGCTCGCCGCTGGCGCGGATCTGGCCGAGGTGCGCCTCGTCGGCGAAGCGATAGGCCTTGCGGATCTGTTCGATTTCGGCCGGCTCGAGATAGTTGAGCTTGGCCGTGAGCGCGGCGAAACTCGCCGCAGCCGCGTTGATGGCGGCCGGGCTGGGGGCGGAGGTTGTCGGACGCGGCTGCTTGCCCTTGCCCGACGATTCGATGACGGCGCTCACACCCTCAATGTAGCAGCCCCAATAAAAAAGCACCCGAAAGAGGGTGCTTCATCGGCGAGATCCCGGCCTGCGCCGGGATGCACGGGGCTGCGCTTCGCTCAGCCCGGCACTTTCTTCAGCATCTCGAGGCCGACCTTGCCTTCGGCGATCTCGCGCAGGGCCGTGACGCCAGGCTTGTTCTTGGACTCGATCTTCGAGGCGTGGCCCTGGCTGAGCATGCGCGCACGGTACGTGGCGGCCAGAACGAGCTGGAAGCGGTTCGGGATCTTTGCGAGGCAGTCTTCGACGGTGATGCGGGCCATGGTGCTTTCCAGTCTCAGGTGATGTTCAAGGCTTTGAAGGTGTCGGCGCGGGCGCGGCGCTGGGCCGAGTACTTCAGGCGCTGGGCGTGGACGATCGCTTTGAGGTCAAAAAGCGCACGCTCGAATAACTCGTTGATTATAACGTACCCGAACTCCTGGGCCTGCCGCATCTCGTCGCCCGCGTTTTGCAGGCGCAGGGCTATCGTTTCGGGCGAATCCTCCCCGCGCCGCTCGAGGCGCGAGCGCAATTCCTCCCAGCTCGGGGGCAGGATGAAGATCGTCACGGCGTTGGCGAAGATGCGCTTGATCTGCATCGCGCCCTGGAAGTCGATCTCGAGGATGACGTCGGCGCCCTGCGCGATGCGCTCCTCGATCGTCTTCTTGGACGTGCCGTAGCGCTGGCCGTGCACGTGCGCCCATTCGACGAACTCGCTGGCAAGGACCATCCTGTCGAATTCCTCGGTCGAAACGAAGAAATATTCCCGCCCGTCCTTTTCCTGGCCGCGCGGCGGCCGGGTGGTATGCGAGACCGACGGCTGCACGTGCGAATCGAGTTCGAGCAGGGCCTTGACCAGGCTCGACTTGCCCGCGCCGCTCGGCGCGGCGACGACGAAGAGGTTGCCGGGGTAATCCATGGAACAGCGATTATCAGCCGAGGAGGGTCAACTCACTCGATGTTCTGCACCTGCTCGCGCATCTGCTCGATCAGCACCTTCATGTCGACCGAGATGCGCGTGAGCTCGAGCGCGGCCGACTTCGAGCCCAGGGTGTTCGCTTCGCGATGCAGCTCCTGGATGAGAAAGTCCAGTCGCTTGCCGATCTCGCCGCCTTTTTTCACCAGCGACTCGATCTCCTCGATGTGCGAGGCCAGGCGGGTGAGCTCCTCGGCGACATCGATGCGGATCGCGAAGGCCGTCGCTTCGGCCAGCGCGCGGTCCTGCGCCGATTCGGGCGGCACGCTGCCTTCGGCAAGCGACATCGCGTCCTTCCAGCGCTCGAGAAACCGCTGGCGCTGCTGTTCGACAAGCTGCGGCACCATGGGTTGCGCCTTCCTGGCGAGCTCGCGAAGTTGCTTCAAGTGCGAAATCAGCATGGCCGCCAGGCGCGATCCTTCGCGCTCGCGCGCCGAGGTGAGTTCATCGATCGCACGGCGTGTGACATCGGCGAGAACGGGACCCCAGTCGGCGCTCGCTGCGCCGTCGCCGGCGCCAAGGCGCATGATGTCCGCAACCGAGAGGGCGGGCGCATCGGGCAGCCAGGTGCGAACGTTGTCCTGCATGGTGGCAAGACGCTGCAAGAGGCGCGGCGATGGCTCGCGCACGGAATCGCCTGCGGTGGATTCGACCTGCGCGCGGACTTCGACCTTTCCGCGTTTCAGGCGCGCAGCGATCATTTCGCGCAGCTGCGGCTCGTGCTGGCGCAAGTCCTCGGCAAGCCGGAAAGCGATGTCCAGGAATCGGCTGTTCACCGAGCGGATTTCGAGCCCAAGCCGGCTTGTTGCGCCGGCGCCAGATTCGCTTGGCGCGCCACTGGCCTGGGCGCTTGCGTAACCGGTCATGCTGTAAACTGGCATCGAGGTCTTTAAGTGGGGTTTTTCTTGGGTGGGGCTGGGCCGCCACAAGCCCTACATTCTGAATCATGTCCAAGGTCAAACCCGCGCCTTTGCCGCCGGACACCGTCATCGGTGGCTACCGGATCGTGCGCAAGCTTTCCGCGGGTGGTTTCGGGGTGGTGTACCTCGCCGTGGACAACGAAGGCCAGCAAGTAGCGATCAAGGAATACTTGCCTGCGTCGCTTGCAACCCGGTCGCCCGGCGAGCTCTTGCCGCAGGTCGCGCCCGAAAAGTTGTCGCTTTATCGCCTGGGCCTGAAAAGCTTTTTCGAAGAGGGCCGCTCGCTCGCGCAGATCTCGCACGCCTCGGTCGTGAGCGTGCTCAATTTTTTCCGCGAGAACGAAACCGTCTACATGGTGATGAATTACCTGGAGGGCGCAACGCTCCAGGATTTCATCATCACCGCGCGCGA
>DATJJL010000469.1:0-3334 GCA_035492155.1 Ramlibacter sp.
CGGCGTGTTCGCGTACGTGACGGGCAGCGCGGTGTATTCGAAATACCTGTTCTTCCCGCACATTCCCGGATCGGGCGAGCTGCTGATCTTCTGCGCGGCGACTGCAGGTGCAGGCCTGGCGTTTCTCTGGTTCAACGCGTACCCCGCGCAAGTGTTCATGGGCGACGTGGGCGCGCTCGCGCTGGGCGGCGCGCTGGGCACCATCGCGGTCATCGTGCGACAGGAGATCGTGCTTGCGATCATGGGCGGCATCTTCGTCGTCGAAGCGATTTCCGTGATGATCCAGGTCGGCTACTTCAAGTACACCAAGCGCCGCTACGGCCAGGGCCGCCGCATCCTGCTCATGGCGCCGCTTCACCACCATTTCGAGAAGACGGGCTGGACCGAGACGCAGGTCGTCGTCCGCTTCTGGATCATCACCATGCTCTTGTGCCTGCTCGGCCTGTCGACATTGAAACTCAGATGAACGGCCAACACGTCCTCGTCCTCGGCCTCGGTGCATCGGGCTACGCGATGGCGCAGTGGTGCGCGCGCGAAGGCGCCGTGGTGACCGTGGCCGACACGCGTGCGGAGCCGCCGCGGCTTGCTGCGTTGCGCGAGCACTTGCCCGATGTGAACTTCATCGCGGGCGAGTTCAACGAAGCGCTGCTCGAAGGCATGCAGTCGGTCTTCTTGAGCCCCGGCCTGTCGCCCGGGCAGGTCGCGCCCGTCACGAATGCGGCGCAGGCTCGCGGCGTTCGTATCGGCGGCGAGCTGAGCCTCTTCGCCGACATGCTCGCGAGGCTCAAGAGCGAGCAGGCTTATGCGCCCACGGTGCTCGCCATCACGGGCACCAACGGCAAGACAACCGTCACAGCGCTGACGGGCCAGCTCGTGGAACGCAGCGGCCGCTCCGTCGCAGTCGCAGGCAACATCGGCCCGACGCTGCTCGAAACGCTCGCGCAAAAAATCGATGCGAACGCGTTGCCGCAGGTGTGGGTGGTCGAGCTTTCCAGCTTCCAGCTCGAGCAATCGGGCGATTTCGAGCCGACGGCCGCAGCGGTGCTCAACGTCACGCAAGACCATCTGGACTGGCACGGCACGATGGACGCCTACGCCGCCGCGAAGGCGCGCGTGTTCGGCAAGACGGGCGTGATGATCCTCAATCGCGAGGATCCGCTCGTCATGAAGATGCTGCCCGAGCCCGTGAGGTTGAAAGGCGGCAAGTACGAACAGCGCGAACACATCACTTTCGGCGCCGACATGCCGCAGCAACACGGCGACTTCGGCATCGAGACCGTCAACGGCATGGCGTGGCTCGTGCGCGCGCTCGAAGCCGATGAAACCCGCAGGCATCGCAGGGAAGAGCAGGAGGAGCTTCACTTCCAGCGCCTGATGCCGGCCGATGCGCTTCGCATTCGCGGCAGGCACAACGCCGTCAATGCAATCGCGGCGCTCGCGCTTGCGACCAGTGCGGGATGCCAGCTCGGCCCGATGCTCTACGGCCTGCGCGAATACCGCGGCGAGCCGCATCGCGTCGAGCCTATCGGCATCGTGAACGGCGTCGAATATTTCGACGACAGCAAGGGCACGAACGTCGGCGCCACCGTTGCCGCGCTTCAAGGCCTGGGCGCGGACCGCAAGGTCGTCGTCATTCTCGGCGGCGACGGCAAGGGCCAGGACTTCTCGCCGCTGGCCGACCCCGTTTCGCGCTACGCACGCGCCGCGGTGCTGATCGGGCGCGATGGTCCGCTCATTCGCGCGGCGATCGAAGGCGCGGGTGTCACGCTGCTCGATGCCGCGTCGATGGAAGAAGCCGTGAAGCTCGCCACACAGCGCGCGCACGCGGGCGACGCGGTGCTGATGTCGCCGGCCTGCGCAAGCTTCGACATGTTCCGCAACTACCCGCATCGCGCCGAAGTGTTCCGCGCGGCGGTGCAAGCGGTAGCGGACGAAGCGGGCGTCGCCCTGGAGGCGCAATCGTGAACGCGATCGCGCTGCGCTTCGGGCGGATGTTCGGCAGTGCCTCGTCGGCTTCGCGCCCGATGCCCGTGCACGCCATCGACCAGGCGCTGGTCTGGGTCACCGTCGCGCTGCTTTGCTTCGGCACGGTGATGGTTTACTCGGCTTCCGTCGCGCTGCCGGACAACCCGCGCTTCGCGAACTACTCGCACGCGCACTTCCTGTATCGGCATGTGATCTTCATCGCGCTGTCGCTGATGGCGGCGATCGTCGCCTTCCAGGTGCCGCTCACGGTGTGGGAAAAAGTCGCGCCCTGGCTCTTCGTGATCTCGCTCGTGTTCCTCATCGTCGTGCTCGTGCCCCACGTCGGCAAGGGCGTGAACGGCGCGCACCGCTGGATCGGCCTGGGCTTCATGAACTTCCAGCCCTCCGAACTCGCGAAGTTCGGCACGCTGCTTTACGCCGCGGATTACATGGTCCGCAAGATGGAAGTGAAGGAAAAGTTCTTCCGCGCGGTGCTGCCGATGGCTGTGGCCGTTGCGGTGGTCGGCGTGCTGCTGCTCGCCGAGCCCGACATGGGCGCGTTCATGGTGATCGCGGTGATCGCGATGGGCATCCTCTTCCTCGGCGGCGTGAACGCGCGCATGTTCTTCCTCATCGCTGCCGTGATGACGATTGCCTTCGTGCTCATGATCGCCTTCAGCGACTGGCGGCGCGAGCGCATCTTCGCGTACCTCGATCCATGGAACGAGAAGTACACGCTGGGCAAGGGCTACCAGCTTTCGCATTCGCTCATCGCGATCGGACGCGGCGAGATCTTCGGCGTCGGTCTCGGTGGCAGCGTCGAGAAGCTGCACTGGCTCCCCGAGGCGCACACCGACTTTCTGCTGGCTGTCATCGGCGAGGAGTTCGGGCTCGTCGGTGTGCTCACTGTCATCGCCGCTTTCCTCTGGATGACGCGCCGGATCATGCACATCGGCCGTCAGGCCATCGCGCTCGACCGAGTGTTTGCAGGGCTCGTCGCACAGGGCGTCGGCGTGTGGATGGGCTTCCAGGCCTTCATCAACATGGGCGTGAATCTCGGCGCCTTGCCGACGAAGGGCCTGACGTTGCCGCTCATGAGCTATGGCGGCTCGGCGATCCTGATGAACCTCGTGTCGCTCGCGGTCGTGCTTCGCATTGATTACGAAAACAAAGTGCTGATGCGCGGAGGCCGCGCATGAACCAGCCCTGCGCACTCGTGATGGCCGGCGGCACCGGTGGCCATATCTTCCCCGGCCTCGCAGTGGCCGAAGCGCTGCGAGCCCGCTCGTGGAATGTGCACTGGCTCGGCGGCGGTGCAAGCACGATGGAAAGCCAGCTCGTGCCGCCGCGCGGTTTCGCCTTCGAATCC
>DATJJL010000470.1:0-5010 GCA_035492155.1 Ramlibacter sp.
CAGTACGCCGAGCGGCCAGCAAAGCGGCGTGAAACTGCAAGTCAACGCGGATGTGGCAGCGGGCCAGACGGCGGATCTCGTCCTCGACTTCGACGCCTGCAAGTCGGTGGTCAAGGCGGGCAACTCCGGCCAGTACATCCTGAAGCCGGTGATCGCGGCAGTGCCCCGCATCGTCACGGGCATCCAGGGCGTCGTGACGACGACACTCGCACTCAGCAGCACGACGATCTCGGCGCAGCAGGACGGCGCGGTCGTGCGCTCGACGGTGCCCGATTCGAGCGGCAACTTCTCGATCCCGTATCTCTCGGCCGGCACCTACACCGTCGTCATCACATCCGATTCGCGCGCGACGGGCGTGATCACGAGCGTGCCGACGGGCTCGTCCACGACCGTCGTGAGCACCGCGGCGAACCCGATCGTGTTGCCCACGTCATCCATGGCCGACGTGACAGGCACCGTCACCGCAAGCACGCTCACGAACGGCACGACAGTGACCGCGCCGGTGACCGACGCGACGCTGCGTGCACTGCAGGCACTCACGGGCGGGCCGACCATCGAAGTCGCGAACCAGCCTGCGGATGCGACGCTGGGCACCTATCACTTCCGCCTGCCGATGGCAGCGCCCGTGAAGGCGGCTTACGGTGGCACAACCACGCTGACGCTCACACCGGACGCAAGCGTTGCGGGCAAATACACGATCGAGGCATCGGCGCCGAATCGAGCGACCGCCACCAAGCCTGCCGACGTGAGCTCCGCGCCAAGCGCGACAGTGAACTTCGGCTATTGATCACTGCCCTGCTGGATAGCGGCGCGGTCCTACAGACGTAGCGACTTTCGCCGCTACTCTGAAACGCCGTGTCTTCTCCTCGAGCCAATCGTCACGGGCCGCTGGCCCGCTGGTTCCCGGCCGCCCTGGCCGTGGCGCTGGTGGGCTTCGGCCTGTATTTCGATTCGCTCGCGGTGCAGGCGCCGTTCAACGAGCAGGAGGTCGCAATGGTTGGAAGCAAGGCGCGAGGCAAGGCCCCTGAGGCCGGCCTCGCAAAGCACGGACCGCGCAGCGAGGTCACGTGGGAAGGCGGGTCCGGCCGGCAGCCCTACGCGAACCAGGGCGCGCAGGAAACCACCGAGTCGGACAACCGCGAAGTCGCCGAAGGAAACCGCGGCGACGAGTCCGGGCGCAATGCCGAGCAAGTCGACAAGACCCGGGGCACGCCTTAGATGACGTGGAACAGCATCAGCAGGATGACGACGGTCAGCGGAACGCCGAGAAGCCAGAGGATGATGGGCACTTGTATCTCCCTAATGAGTTGTCGATGACGCAAGGCTAGAGGGTGGCCCTGCCCGGCGTTGAGCGACGCCTCCACGTAGAGCGGTAGGCAACACACCAGACGGGACACGCGCCCGTGTCCGACAAGGCCCGCATCGCTCAGGCTGTCCAATGGCGATTCGATGTCACACACCAAGGACCGCGCCATGAACTCGCTGCTCGGCCGCATTTCCCCCAGCATCACGAACATGATCCGCATGGATCACAGCCACGTGATGACGACCTTCCACCAGTACGAGCCCGACGTTTCGGCCCGCGTGAAAAAGGGCCTGGCGGACCAGATCTGCGTCGCCCTCGAGATCCACGCCCAGCTGGAAGAGGAGATTTTTTATCCCGCGCTGCGCTCGGTGGCCGACACGGAGTTCGTCCGCAAGAGCGTGCCTGAGCACGACGAGATGCGAAGGCTCATCAACCAGCTGCGCAAACTCCAACCGGTGGATTCGGGTTTCGACGAAGCCCTCTATCAACTGATGAACGCGGTGATGCACCACGTTGCGGACGAGGAGACCATGCTCCTGCCGGCGGCCGAGCGTGTGCTGGCCGACCAGCTGGGCGAGCTCGGTGCGCAAATGACGAAGCGGCGGCTGCAGATCGCCGCGCCTCGCGGCGGCGAAATCGCAGGAAGCATGGCGCGATCGTTCGGCTCGGGAACGTTCGTAGCGGGTGCCGGCGCGCTGCTTGCATGCAGCTACCTGCTGTCGCGGCCGCGCACACGTCGCGCACGCAGCGGATCGTGAAGGCAAGCGGATGCAATCCATCATCGTCTTCTCGCATGTTCGCTGGAACTTCATCCGGCAACGCCCGCACCATCTTTTCACGCGCCTTGCAAAACGCTGGCGCATCGTGTTCGTCGAAGAAGCCCTCCCGAACGCCGAACGCTGCGAGCTGGAGACTTTCGACGTCGCGCCGAACGTGCAGGTGTGGCGCCCTCACGTGACGGGCAACATGGCGGACAACGAATCCGCCGTGCAGGAACTGCTTGCAGGCGGCGTGCGCGAGCATCGCGTCACGCACTACTGGCTGTGGTTCTACACGCCGATGTCCCTGCCGCACACATCGCGCCTGAAGCCGCGAGGCATCGTGTACGACTGCATGGACGAACTTTCGCACTTGCCGGGCGCACCGCGCGAACTCCTGCAGCGCGAAAACCAGCTTTTCAAACGGGCCGATCTCGTATTCGCGGCGGGCCGCAGCCTCTACAACACAAAGCGCCATCGCCACCCGGACGTGCACCTGTTCCCGGGCAGCGTCGACGCGCGGCATTTCGCGCAGGCAAGCGGCGAGCATCCCCTGCACGCCGACATCCCGCGACCGCGACTGGGTTACTGCGGTGTCATCGACGAGCGCATCAACCTGCAGTTGCTCGATGCCATTGCGGTGCAGCGCCCCGAATGGAACATCGTGATGGTCGGGCCCGTCGTCGGGATCGACAATGCAAGACTCCCCCGGCGCGACAACGTCCATTGGCTGGGCCTGCAAAACTACGCCGACCTGCCGCGCATCATCTCCGGCTGGGACGTGTGCCTGCTGCCTTACATGCTGGGCGAACCGACGAAATCGATCAGCCCCGCGAAGACGCTCGAATACATGGCGTGCGCACGCCCGTCGGTGAGTACGTCCATCCGCGACATCGTCGAGCCTTACGGGCATCTCGTGCGCATCGCCGATACGCCCGAAGGTTTCATCGCCGACATCGAGATGATCATGGCCCGCACGCCGGCCGAACAGGAAGCGCATGCGAAGCAGCTCGCAGCGATCGTCGCGCGCACGTCGTGGGACCGCACGGCCGACGACATGGCCGAACTCATCTCGCAGGCCGACGACCTGGCGGACAGCGCGAGGGTGTTCGCGAGGCCGAAGGCTTCTTCACAAGACGAGCACGCCGTGCCTCCATACATAGCGCATGCGGTGACAGGGTTGACCGCGAGCCAAACTGCGGAGCACGGTCTATAGTCGGCCCCCATGGCCGATAACAACACGATCCGCTTCAACGACGGCGCCGGGTACGAGCGACTCATGGGCGTGTGGAGCCGCCTCGCCGGCTCCGTGTTCCTTGACTGGCTGGGCGCGTCGCCGGGCGGGCGCTGGCTTGATGTCGGTTGCGGCAACGGCGCATTCACGTCGCTGATCTGCGAGCGCTGCGCGCCAAAGGCGGTGACGGGTGTCGACCCGTCGGCCGGGCAGCTCGACTACGCCAGAAAGCGCGCCGACACGCGGCAAGCCACTTATCTGCAGGGCGACGCGATGCAGTTGCCGGTGCCCGATGCGAGCTTCGACGCGGCCACGATGGCGCTCGCGCTCTTCTTCGTGCCCGACCCCGAACGCGGAGTGGCGGAGCTCGTGCGAGCGACCGCGCCCGGCGGCCTCGTCGCCGCGTACAACTGGGCGATTCTCGATGGCGGCTTCCCGCTTGCGCCGCTCGGTGCCGAGATGCGCGCGATGGGTTTTCCGGCCGCGCTGCCGCCGAGCGTCGACACCTCGCGCGCCGAACGCATGCAGGAGTTGTGGACGAATGCGGGCTTCACCGACGTCGAAACGAGGAGCATCGAAGTGCAGCGCACCTTCGACAGTTTCGAGGACTGGTGGCAGATCTGCCTTCTGAGCCCGAGCGCTGGTGAGCGCATTCGCGAGCAATCGAGCGAAGTGCAGGTGGAATTGAAGGAGCGGCTGCGAGGCAAGCTCACGGCGGATGCGCAGGGGCGAATCACGTGGACTGCTCGCGCGTATGCGGTGAAGGGCATTCGCCGCTGATGGCGGAGAGTGTGAGATTCGAACTCACGGATGCCTTTCGGCATCGCCGGTTTTCAAGACCGGTGCATTCAACCGCTCTGCCAACTCTCCGGTGGGAGGATTCTAAGCTTGACCTTCTTCGGCCAACGCAGTCTTACTTCCACTTCAAAGGCGCTTGCCGTTGATCTTGGTAGGACGCGCGATAAAACTTTGCTGCAGCCAGGATTTTCCGAGCTCGAAAATCCTCGCGTCGGTACTGACTATGGGGTTCGACCATGTCTTTCCGGCGTCGGTCGAGCAGGATTGGTAGACGGCGTCGAAGGTCTTTTCGAACTGGTAACCCGTATTGCTGCGATGCAAAGGTTGCTCGTAAACCAAGCGATCCCCCTCGGAGTAGATGTACGCGAACAAGTACGTGGAGCCGTGAATGCCAGCCTTGTCCATCTCTGCGCGCTGAGCGGCGCTTAACCGATTGGGCTTTGAGTTGACGCCCGGAAGCGGATACAGGTCGACGCGGAAATCGACCGTCAGCTGTTTCCACGGAAAATTGTCCAGGGGATACCAATGGCCATTCTTCATGGGAAAGGTGAACGGAGCGACCGGCGTGCCCCTGATCATTCCAAAATGCGCGCACACTGCGTCGAGCTGTTGCGGCGAAGTCTTTCCGCTGTAGCCAACCGAAGCAGGAACTTGTGATTTCCTGCCGTTGGAATCTATGTACTCAGCTCCCCAGGACTGTCGCTTCGTTTCCCGCGAGGAATGCAGGGTAGGCAATGGAATCATCGACCACTCGTATTTCGAACGAAGGATAAAGCTGTTTCCATCCGGCAATCCGCACGTCAACACGTCTTCTCTGGAAATTGCGTAAGCAGTTGCGCTCATCAGCGAGCTTACAAAGACCAGCGCGCGCAATGAAAGTTGTGCCCAGAATCTCATAGATTCAGAATTCAGCG
>DATJJL010000471.1:0-2090 GCA_035492155.1 Ramlibacter sp.
TCTCGATGCGTCGGCGATCCTTCTTCGTGAGGCTCGTGCCCGCGATGTCCAGGATGATCGGCGAGTGCTGTGTCATGGGTGTTCTTTCTTTTCGACGACGACGAAGCTCGCGGCGTAATCCGATTCGTCGGTGACGGTGACATGCGCGACCAGCCCCTGCCCTTCGAACCATTCCTTCAGGCCGCCGTGCAGGATGACGTAAGGCTGGCCGCTTCGGGGATTGGCAATCTCGCACAGGCGCCATGTCATCGGCATGCGCATGCCAAGGCCCACGGCTTTGCTGAATGCTTCCTTGGCGGAAAAGCGTGTCGCCATGTAGCGGATGCCACGCTCGGGCCAGCGGGCGCTGCGATATTTCCAGACCTTGATCTCACCATCGGACAGGACACGTTGCGCGAACCGGTCACCGTGCCTTTCCAGCGATGCGCGGATGCGCCGCACGTCGCAGATGTCCGTGCCGATGCCGAAGATCATGGGCTTTCGTACGCGCGGGCGATGCTCGCGAGATAGGCTCGCGTGGCAGCGTCGTAGCCGAGCTCGAGCGCGTCGGCGATGAACGCATGGCCGATGGAGACTTCTCTTACGCCGGGCACCGCGCGCAGGAAGGTCGTGAGGTTGTCGCGATTGAGGTCGTGACCCGCGTTCACGCCGAGGCCAAGGTCGAGCGCTGCTTGAGCCGTTTGCGCATACGCGCGAAGCACTTCGTCCTGCTGCGGCGTGCCGAAGGCGCGTGCGTAGCCTTCGGTGTAGAGCTCGATGCGGTCGGCGCCCGCGTCCTTCACTGCCTGCATGGCGCCGGGCAGCGGGTCCATGAACAGGCTCACGCGCACACCCAGCGCATGCGCCTCGTCGATGATCGGCTTCAGCCGCTTCGCATCGGCCTGCATGTTCCAGCCGTGGTCGCTGGTGAACTGGCCTTCGGCGTCGGGCACCAGCGTGGCCTGGTCGGGACGCAGCTCGCGCACGAAGTCCATCAGGTTGTGGAACGGGTTGCCCTCGATGTTGAACTCCGCCTTCGGCCAGGCTTTGAGCATCTCGTGCAGGTCTTGCACGTCCTGTACGCGGATATGGCGGGCGTCCGGCCGGGGATGCACGGTGATGCCTTGGGCACCCGCGCGCAGGCACAAATCCGCGGCGCGCGTGACACTCGGAATGCCGAGGTGCCGCGTGTTGCGAACGAGCGCGACCTTGTTGAGGTTGATGGAAAGCGCAGTGCGGGCGGAAGATGTCATAGCGATTGCAGGTCGATCAGCATCTGCCTCGTTCGAAGCATGCCGACCCCGCAATGGTAGTGCAGCAGTGCGCGCAGCTGCGGCTTGAGCTCTGCATTCACCACGGCGGCTTCGTGCGCCGTTGCGTTGAAAGGCGCCGGATCGTCCAGCGCGCGCTGCAGCAAGATCCATCGCGCGCCGGACAGCGACGAGCGCTCGCCCCCCTCGTCAGCTGCAATCAGCCCCGCTTCGGCAACAAGGGTGTAGTGCGCCGAATGATCGAGCGGCGCCATCGTCAGCGTCTGCATGTCGAGTGTGGGCAAGAGGCCGATCTCGCGCAGCAGCAGCAGCTCGAAAGCGCGCAGCGCCGGCTCCGCCGCCTCGCCATGCTCCGAAGCGAGGATGGCGACAGCCGCCGCGTATGCATCGAAGAGGCGCGGATGCGGATCGTCGCGCGCAAGCAGTCGCAGCACGAGCTCGTTGAGGTAATAGCCTGACAGCAAAGCATCGCCCGTTGGCATCACCTGCCCGCCGGCCCATTCGGCGCTCTTGAGGGTTCGGATTTCCGCATCGCCTCCGAAAGCGACATGCAACAGCTGCAGCGGCAGCAGCACCGGGCGGAAATTGGAGCTGGGCCGCTTCGCGCCCCTGGCCACGAGCGCCACGCGCCCGTGATGGCGTGTGAACACTTCCAGGATCAGGCTCGTTTCGCTCCAGTCGTAGCGATGGAGAACGAACGCGGGCTCATCGGAGATGCGCTTCGTCGCCACGCTGGCTTTACTCGTAGCCGAAGCTGCGCACCCGCGCTTCGTCGTCGGCCCAGCCGGACCGCACCTTGACCCACAGCTCGAGGAACACCTTGCAGTCCATCAGCTTTTC
>DATJJL010000472.1:0-8769 GCA_035492155.1 Ramlibacter sp.
CGAAGTGAGCAGGCCGATCTCGTCGCTGTCGCTTGCGGCTTCGATGCGCCAGGCGTCGATCGCGATGTCCTGCGTCGCCGACGCGAAAGCGGTGAGCAGCGCGAACGCGCCGATGGCGACCAGGCCGCCTTCGGTGCCGACAAGCGCCATGCCCACCAGGCCGATCGCGACGAGCACCTGCGTGAGCAGCATCCAGCCGCGCCGGCGCCCGAGCCGGCCGAGCAGCGGCACATCGACGCGGTCCACGATCGGCGACCAGTAGACCTTGAACGCATACGCGAAGCCGACCCAGGAGATGAAGCCGATCGCGATGAGGCTCGTGCCCGCGTCGCGCAGCCAGTAGCCGAACGTGTTGGCCGTGAGCAGGAAGGGCAGGCCCGATGCGAAGCCGAGGGCGAGCATCACGGCCACCTTCGGTTGCCTGAGCTCGTGCAGCACTTCGAGAGCCGTGCGCCTTCGGCGTGCTGGGGCGGTGGATGCGTTCGTGTCGGCCATTCGAAGGCGCCCATTATGCGGGCCGCCTTCGCGCGATCCTTCAGACCAGTGCGAGCAGGTCGGGTGCGCCCACGCCCATCAAAAGCGGTGCGGTATCGGCCTGGTTCTCGGGCGATTCGGAAAAGCACGCGAGCACGTCGGGGCGCGAGCTGGTTGTGTGGTCCTGCACGTTGACCCAGAAGGCCAGACCCTGCGGATCGGGCGCGCGATCGAGCACGTTCTGGTAGAGCAGCGTCACGAAGTCGGCGCTGGTGTGCACGCTCGCGTAGCGCTGCTGGAATTCGGCGCTGGCGATGAAGCCGGACGCAAGTTGCGGCAGCGTCGCTCCCGATTCGAGCGCATGCGTCCAGTACAGCACGCCTCCCTGGTCGGGAATGCGATCGAGCGCCGCCTTGTACAGGCGCAGCGCCTGCGCGTAATCGGAATCGGCGCGCACGGTGCCCAGCGACATCTGCTGCAGCTGCGCATCGGAGAACACGATGCGCTCGACGTCTTCGAGTTGTGTCGTCGCGTGCGTGGCGAGGTTCGTCAACGCGTAGCTTGCGCCTTCGCCCATCACGGCGTAGTCGTTGACGCTGCCGGAGATCATCACGGTGTCCACGCCGGCGCCGCCGTCGACGAACCGCGTCGCGGGGCCGGTGACGATCGTGTCGTCGAAAGCCGAGCCGATCGCGCGCTCGATGGTCGTTCCCTCCGCGATCGTGATGGTCTGCGTGTAGTGGGCCGTCTCCGTCGTGCGCGCAGTTCCGGTGCCGAAATAAGCAGTGGCGTCGATCGACACCCCGACGTCGCTGCGGCCGCCTTCGCGCAAGTCGAGCGCGACACCCGACCGCACATCGCTCGCATCGAAGGTGTCCGTTCCCGACGAATCCCAGATCGCGTGGAAGTTCGACTGGAACTGCGCGCTGCCCAGGTCGTACACCGTGTCGCCGTCGTTGTGGCTCGCCGCACCATAAAGCGACTGCAGCGCCGCGATGTCCAGCGCCATCGGCTCGCCGGGATAGCTGGCCAGCATGCCCACCTGGCTGCCCGCCATCGTCGAATAACTCATCACCGTGTTGGGGATGATGTCGCTGGCGGTATCGAGCGTGACCGCGCCGTCGAAAGGATGCTTCAGGCCGATGGCGTGCAACGTCTCGTGCAGCAGCAGGTCGGGGCGATACCAGTCCCACTTGGCGGCGGCCTGGTCCGATCCGATCCACACGTCGCCGCCCGAACCCACCGTGCCCGGAAAGAACGAATAGCCCGCGTAGCCCATCTTGTTGGGCGCCATCGAATAGGCGTAACGAATGTCGCCGTGCTGTGAGCCGTTGTCGGCGACCTGCACGAAGCTCACGTTGCATACCGATTCGATGTTCGCGAGCACCTGCTGGACCATCGCCTGGTCGGCCGCGGAAAAAGGCGTGAGCGTCGAAGCGAAGTTCGCATCGGGCCCAAAGCCCGACGCCGTGTTGGCGAACGAATAGGTGATGACCGTGCGGCCCAGGGCATCGTGGGTCGTCCACTGGCTGCCGGCCATGAGCGCTTGCTCGGCGCCGGCGTTCATCGCAAGCGGTGCGTTCAGCGCGACACTGCCGGTCGACGCGCTCGTGCCCGCTGCCTGGGGCAAGGTATCGGCCTGAGCGGGAAACAGGTCATCGCCGTCATTGCAGCCCGCGACCGGAATTGCCAGCGAAACGGACTCGTTCCGGTCCTCGACCAACTGTGTAAGACGCGTCGCTGTGCCCATGCCGCCATCACAACCGGCGGGGGGGCAATTGCCTTAAGCGAGATGCGCGGTCGCCCTAGGAGAAATGGAACACGGCCTTAAGCCGCAGCCGCCCTGGGCCTTACGAAATTTGCGTACGCGTGGCGCGTGCCGGCCACAGCACCGACGCGATCGCCACCACCATCAGCACGACGGCGGTCCAGTCCTGCCAGTGCAACACTTCGCCGAGCCACAACGCGCCGCTGAACACGCCGAGCACGGGAATGAACATGACCGACAGCGTCGATGCCAGCGGAGGCAGCGAGCGCGCGAGCGTGAACCACGCGGCGTGCGCATAGCCGAAGATGAGCACGGCGTTGTAGAGGATCGCCCACACCGTCGGCGTGGGCGGCAGCTGCCACTGCGATCGCTCGAATGTCGCGGCGAGCAGCGTCATCGCGATGCCGGTGATGGTGACCATCCAGAACGAGATCGTGAGTGTCGGCACATCGACGCGCGTATGACGCAAGAGCTGCGTGCCCAGCGCCCACACGCTCGCCGCAAAAAGCACGAGCAACACGCCCGCCGGGTGCCCGGCGAGCCCGGTGAATTCATGCCACAGCAACAGCACGACGCCCAGCGCCGCGGCACCCACACCGAGCCACGCGCGCGGCGCGAGCTTCGCGCCGAACAAAAGCGCGCCGATCAGCGCCGAGAAGATCGGCATCGTGTAGCCGAGGATCGCCGCGCGCCCGCTGGAAAGCTGCCGCACCGCAAGGATGATGCACACGTGCCAGACCAGCATGTTGGTCAGCGTGAGCAGCGCCAGCTCCTTCCAGTGTCGCTGCGGGATGGTGAAGGGCACCTTCAGAACCACAAGGCCCAATGCCAGCACCGGGATCCCGAGCAGGATCGATATCGCACGGAAGGTGAGCGGCGGGAAGTTCGTGACGCCGACTTTCATCATCGGCCAGTTCAGGCCCCAGCACAGGGTGATGAGGGCGAGCATGACGAGTTGCTGCGGCGTCAGTCGGTGCATGGCCGCCGATTGTGCACGGCTTAGAATTGCGGCTCATGACCTTCATCCAGCAGCTGCAGTCCGCGCAGCAGCGCAACGGGTCGATGCTCTGCGTCGGCCTCGACCCCGATCCCCAACGTTTTCCGGCCGCCCTCAAGGGCGACGCGTCGCGCATCTACGATTTCTGCGCGCGCATCGTCGATGCCACGGCCGATCTTGCGATCGCTTTCAAGCCGCAGATTGCGTACTTCGCCGCCTACGGTGCCGAGCCGCAGCTCGAACGCCTCATGGCGCACATGAAAAAGAACGCGCCGCATGTGCCCGTGATCCTCGATGCGAAGCGCGGCGACATCGGCTCCACGGCGCAGCAGTATGCGAAGGAAGCTTTCGAGCGCTACGACGCAGATGCCGTGACGCTGTCGCCCTTCATGGGGTTCGATTCGGTCCAGCCTTACCTGAAGTACGAGGGCAAGGGCGCCTTCCTTTTGTGCCGGACGTCGAACGCGGGCGGCGCGGATTTGCAGGCGCAGCGCCTCGCATCGGTCGAGGGCCAGCCGCTGCTGTACGAACATGTCGCGCGCCTCGCGCAAGGCCCGTGGAACACCAACGGCCAGCTCGGCCTTGTGGTCGGTGCCACGTATCCCGCCGAGATCGAACGCGTGCGCGCACTCGCGCCCACGCTGCCGCTGCTTATCCCCGGTGTTGGCGCACAAGGCGGCGATGCGGCTGCAACAGTGAAGGCGGGCTGGCGCGCCGATGCGCCTATCGTCGTCAACTCGTCGCGAGCCATCTTGTACGCCTCGAATGGCGATGACTTTGCGCAAGCAGCGCGTGCGCAAGCGCAGCGCACGCGCGACATGCTCGAATCTGCGAAGGGCTGAGACGCAGGCCGGGGTGACGGCGAATACCTTCAACGCGAAGCGTTCTTGTGAATCTCCGACTTGTGCTGGATCACCCGCCCGACCAGCCCGTAGTCGACGGCTTCGTCCGCTGACAGCCAGCGGTCGCGCTCGATGTCCTGCAACACCGTGTCGAGCGGCTTGCCGGTTTCGCGCGAGATCACACGGGCGACGCGTTCGCGGGCCTTGATGATCTCCTGTGCGTGAATCGCGATGTCGGTGGCCTGGCCACCCGCGCCGCCGCTGGGTTGATGGATGAGAAAGCGCGTGTTCGGTGTACAGAAGCGGCGCTCCCTCGGCACGGCGAGGTACATATGAGTGGCGGCGCTGCCGACCCAACCCGTGCCGATCATGTTCACCGGCGCAGTGATGAAGCGCAGCATGTCGTGGATGGCGTCGCCCGATTCGAGGTGGCCGCCGGGCGAACTCACCAGCATGTCGATGGGCAGGATCGAATCGGCATCCAGGGCGACGAGGCGGCGCACGATGTCGGCGGCCGAGCGATCGGAAATCTCGCCGAAGACCAGCACCGTGCGCGACTTGAAAGCCTTTTCCTCGAGGAAAGCATTGCGCGGCTCGGCCGTGGAGGGCGTGGTTTCCTTGTCTTCGTCGTGCTCTGCCATGGGACTCTCCTGATATCACTCGAAAACCCGATCATGGCACGGCGGGAATGACCCCGGGAACGCCGCGCGGTTTCGTGACATCTATGGCGGTGTCATCACAAGGAGAACCATCCATGCGCATCCGTTCCATACTCATTGCACTGCTGGCCGTGCCCGCTTTCGCTTTCGCCGAAGGCCCCACCGACCCGCAAATCGCGGCCATCGTCGTCACCGCCAACCAGGTGGACGTCGACGCCGGCAAGCTGGCCAAGAGCAAATCGCACGACAAGGAAGTCAAGGCCTTTGCCCAGCAGATGATCACGGACCACACGGCGGTGAACAAGCAAGCCGGCGACCTCGTCAAGAAGCTGGGCGTGAAGCCCGAATCGAACGCCACCAGCGAGTCGCTGAAAAAAGGTGGCGACGAGAACATCGCCGCGCTGAAGAAGCTCAAGGGCAAGGCCTTCGACAAGGCCTATGTCGACCACGAGGTTGCCTACCATGAGCAAGTGCTCGACGCGATCGACAAGACCCTGATCCCGTCGGCGCAGAACGCTGAGCTGAAGGGGCTGATCGAGAAAGTGCGCCCGGCCTTCGTCGCCCACCTGGATCACGCGAAGCACCTGCAAATGAAGTTGGGCGCTTGATGAGGTCGGCCCTGGCAGTCGCCCTCGCGGTTGCCGTGACGGGCGCGGCGCTGGCCGCGAGCACGCACGAGATCAAGATCGAGGGCATGCAGTTCCCGCACGCGACCGTCAGCGTGAACCGTGGCGACACAGTCACCTGGCGCAACAACGACGTCGTGCCGCACACGGTCACGGCGCCGGGCCGGTTCGACTCGGGCGCGATCGCGCCCGGCAAGACCTTTTCGAGGAAGATGGATCGCCCGGGCACCTACGATTACGTCTGCACGTACCACCCCGGCATGAAGGGCCGCATCCAAGTCAAATGAACGCCGCCGCCAGCGTCCCTCAGGGCATCGCCGATGCCGAACTCGCGGCGCGCATCGCGTCGGGCGACGGTGCGGCCTTCGAGCTGCTGATGCGCCGCCATAACAGGCGGCTGTATCGAATCGCGCGCTCCGTGCTTCGCAATGGCGCCGACGCGGAAGACGCGCTGCAGGAAAGTTATCTCGCGGTGTATCGCGGCATCGGCTCATTTCGCGGCGACTCGTCGCTGGCGACATGGCTCGCGAAGCTGGTGCTCAACCATTGCCTCGGGCGCAAGCGCAAGGCGCTGAGGCGCGAAAACATCGTCGCGATCGTGCCGGAAGACCCCGAAAACGAATCCATTGCGCCGATCGACATCGACACGCCGGACCGCGCGCTCATTCGAGCCGAGCTGCGCGAGCTGCTCGAAAGCAAGGTCGAGCAGTTGCCCGAAGCCTTCCGCACGGTCTTCATGATGCGCTGCGTCGAGGAGCTTTCTGTCGAGGAGACCGCCGATCTGCTCGCGATTCCGCAAGCGACGGTGCGCACGCGGCATTTCCGCGCACGCAGCCTGCTGCGCGAATCGCTGGCTCAGGACATCGATGTGGCGGAGCAGGATCTCTTCGGTTTCGACGGCGAGCGCTGCGACCGCATCGTTGCCCGCGTGCTTGGCGCGGTGATCCACTGACCGCTACGATCCGCGGCATGAAAGCCGCCTTCTACGAAAAGACCGGGCCCGCGCACGACGTGCTGCAGGTCGGCGAAATGCCCACACCCGAGCCCGCTCGCGGCGAGGTGCGCGTCAAGCTGCGTTTTTCCGGCGTGAATCCATCGGACGTGAAGTCGCGCATGGGCTTGCGCTCGAGTGCGCCGGCATTTGCGCGCATCGTGCCGCACAGCGACGGTATGGGCGTGATCGACGCGGTAGGCGAGGGCGTCGATCGCGCGCGCATCGGCGAGCGCGTGTGGATCTGGAACGGCGCATGGGGCCGCGCCTTCGGCACGGCCGCCGAATTCATGTCACTGCCGCAGGAGCAGGCGGTGGCCATGCCCGAAGGCACACCCGACGAAGCCGGGGCGTGTTTCGGCATCCCGGCCCTCACGGCGATGCACGCGGTGCTGATGTCCGGCGGCGTGCAAGGCAAGCGCGTGCTGGTGCAAGGCGGCGCGGGCGCGGTGGGGCACTATGCCGTGCAGTTCGCGCGCGAGCTTGGCGCGTCGCAGGTGATCGCAACAGTGAGCAGCGAGGCCAAAGCCCAACTCGCGCGCGAGGCAGGGGCGCAGGTCGTGATCGACTACAAGCGCGAGGACGTCGCGGCCGCCGTAATGCGCGCGACGAACAACGCCGGTGTCGAGCGCGTGATCGAAGTCGATATCGCAGCGAACGCGGCGGTCGATGCCCAATGCGTGCGTACCGGCGGCGAATGGGTGGTGTACGGCAGCGGCAAGTCGCCGTTCCCGCTGGAGTTCTTTCCGCTGATCTCGAAGAACATCGAGCTGCGCTTTTTCATCGTCTACAACCTCGATCGCGAGCAGCGCGCCAGCGCCATCGACACGCTGCACCGGCTGATTCGCAAGGGCAGTGTGCGGCACAACGTTTCGCATCGACTGCCGCTGTCGCGAATCGCCGATGCGCACGACATGGTTGCCGCCGGCACGGCCGGCGGCAACGTGGTGTTGTCGATCGAAGGCTGAATCAGCCGTGCCGCGGCTCGCGGCGTTCCAGCCGCGCGGTGTGGCCTTCGACAACCACATGCGAGCCGCGCGCAATCGGCGTGCGCTGCTCGACGGTGCGCCAGCCGCCATCGTCCATGCGGACTTTCATCACGTACGCGACGTAGCGGCGGTTGTGGCGCTCGACCTGGTGGCCGGCATACGCACCACCTGCTGCGCCCAGCACCGTGGCTGCCCCACGGCCGGAGCCGCTTCCGATCTGGTTGCCCAGCACGCCGCCGACCACGCCGCCGATCGCCATGCCTGGCGTGACCGGCGTACCCGCGATGCCCTTGGCTTTCTCCGTGCGTTCGACCTTCTGCACCGATTCGACAGTGCCGGTGTGCTGCGCGAATGCGGCGCCGCTCGCCAGCGCGAACGCGACAAACAAAATCGGTTTGATGTGCATGGTCAAGCTCCTTGGCTGGACCATAGCGAGCCGCAAAGCCGAGCGCAGTAGGACGCAGTCATCGAATGCGAACGGCGCGTTCTTACAACGCTGCTACAGCAGGCGCTTGAGGTACTGGCCGGTGTGGCTCTGCGGGTTGGCGGCGATCTCTTCCGGCGTGCCGACGCCCACCACTTCGCCGCCACCCGCACCGCCCTCGGGCCCCATGTCGACGATCCAGTCGGACGTCTTGATCACGTCGAGGTTGTGCTCGATCACGACGATGGTGTTGCCCGCGTCGCGGAGCTGGTGCAGCACCTTGAGCAACAAGTCGATGTCGGCGAAGTGCAGGCCGGTGGTGGGCTCGTCCAGGATGTACAGCGTGCGGCCCGTGTCCCGCTTCGACAGTTCGAGCGCCAACTTCACGCGCTGCGCCTCGCCGCCCGACAGCGTAGTGGCCGACTGCCCGAGCTTGATGTACGACAGGCCCACATCGAGCAGCGTCTGCAGCTTGCGGGCGATGTTGGGCACGGGCTTCAGGAAATCATGTGCGTCCTCCACCGTCATGTCCAGGATCTGCGCGATGTTGCGGCCCTTCCACTGCACCTCGAGCGTCTCGCGGTTGTAGCGCTGGCCTTTGCAAACGTCGCACGCGACATAGACATCGGGCAGAAAGTGCATCTCCACCTTCACGACGCCGTCGCCCTGGCACGCCTCGCAGCGCCCGCCCGCAACGTTGAACGAGAAGCGACCCGGCCCGTAGCCACGCTCCTTCGCCATCTGCGTCTCGGCCATCAATTCCCGGATTGGCGTGAACAAACCCGTGTAGGTGGCCGGATTGCTGCGCGGCGTGCGGCCGATGGGCGACTGGTCGACGTTGATCACCTTGTCGAAGTAGTCGATACCCTCGAGCTCGTCATGCGGCGCGGGCTCGTCGTGCGAGCGATACAAGGTGCGCGCAACAGCCGCATAAAGCGTGTCGTTCACGAGCGTGGACTTGCCCGAGCCCGACACGCCCGTCACGCAAGTGAACAGGCC
>DATJJL010000473.1:0-9271 GCA_035492155.1 Ramlibacter sp.
GTGCACCGGACCGCCGGCCGTCGTCACGTCGGAGCTGAAGCCCTGGTGGTACTTCACGTCGCCGGCGGGCAAGTCTTCGCGGGCCGTGTGGTCGAACTCGGCGAAGAGATCGGCCGGCATCTTGCCCAGCGTGTTCACGAGCACGTTCAGGCGGCCGCGATGGGCCATGCCGATCACGATTTCCTGCACGCCGTTCTCGCCGGCGCGCTGGATGATCTCGTCCATCGAGGCGATGAAGCTTTCGCCGCCTTCGAGCGAGAAGCGCTTCTGGCCGACGTACTTGGTGTGCAGGAAGCGCTCGAGGCCTTCGGCCGCGGTGAGGCGATCGAGGATGTGCTTTTTCTTGTCCGTGGTGAACTGCGCCTTGCTGCGGATGGATTCGAGCTTTTGCTGCCACCAGCGCTTGCGGACCTGGTCGCTGATGTACATGTACTCGGCGCCGATGGAGCCGCAGTAGGTTTCGCGCAGGGCGTTGATCAGCTCGCGCAGCGACATGTCGCTCTTGCCGAAGAAGGTGTTGCTGGTGTTGAACACCGCTTCCTGGTCGGCGTCGGAGAAGCCGTAGAACGAGGCTTCGAGTTCGGGGATGTTTTCGCGTTCGGTGCGCTTGAGCGGATCGAGATCGGCCCAGCGCGCGCCGACGTTGCGATAGGCGGCGATCAGCTGCTGGACCGCGGTGCGCTTGCGGGCGAGTTCCGGATCTGCTCCGGCCGCGGACACAACCTTCGTGCCGCCTTGCTTCGCACGCTCGGCAAATGCGTTGATGACCGGCAGGTGCGGGACATCCTTGGCGTTGCTGCCGTCGACGGCCGGCACGTGCTGCAGCGCATCGAAATATTGCCGCCACGTCTCGGGGACGCTGGTCGGGTTCGCGAGGTAGTTTTCGTACATCTCCTCGACGTACGGCGCATTGCCGCCGAAGAGATAGGAATTGCCTTGGTACGCCGTGTAGACGGAGCCGGGCTCGCTCATATTGTGTTCGCTACTTTCCGCTTCCCTTCGGGAAGCTTGGAGCTGGTTGAGAAACCTTCCGCGTCACGGCTGAACCGGTTGGCGGATGCGACTGTGGCAGGAAGGAGCTACATGTTGCGAGCGCGATTGTGCCACCGTTTACTTCCCGGCGCTAACGAGATCCTTGATCTGCTCCAGCGCTGTCGGGTCTTCGATGGTCGTCAAGTCACCTGCATCGCGGCCTTCAGCCACGGCCTGGATCGCGCGGCGCAAGAGCTTGCCGCTGCGAGTCTTGGGCAGAAGGTTCACGAAGTGCACGCGAGCCGGACGAGCGACAGCACCGAGCTGCTCGTCGACAACTTTCATCACCTCGCCCTCGAGCTTCATGCGGCCCGGCATGTCGGCGACGGCTGATGCATCTCTTGGCACAGCGAAAGCCATTGCGACTTGTCCCTTCAGCTGGTCCGCGACGCCGACCACCGCGACTTCCGCGATGTTGGGATGGCTGGAGATGCTCTCTTCGATCTCGCGAGTGCCCAGACGATGGCCTGCGACGTTGATCACGTCGTCCGTGCGGCCGAGGATGTAGTAGTAGCCCTCCTCGTCGCGGATGCCCCAGTCGAAGGTGTTGTAGAGCATCTTGCCGGGGATGGTCTTCCAGTACGTCTCGACGTAGCGATCGTCCGCGCCCCAGATGGTCTGCATGAAACCCGGCGGCGTCGGGCCGGCGATGACAACCACGCCTTTCTGGTCGGCGCCCTTCAATTCCTCGCCTGTCTGTTCGTGTACGAGCTTCACGTCGTAGCCGTACATCGCCACGCCGGGACTGCCGAACTTGCTCTTGCTTTTTTCAACACCGTTCGCGACGGTGAGGATCGGCCAGCCGCTTTCGGTCTGCCAGTAGTTGTCGATGATCGGGCGGCCAAGCCCGTCGGCGATCCATTGCGCTGTGGGTTCGTCGAGCGGTTCGCCCGCGAGGAAAAGCGCTTTCAAACTCGAAAGGTCGTATTTCCTGAGATACGCGGGGTCCTGCTTCTTGAGCACGCGCACAGCAGTCGGCGCGCTGAACATGCCGGTCACCTTGTACTTCTCGACAAGGCTCCACCAGATCCCTGCGTCGGGCCGGATCGGCAGACCCTCGTACATGATGGTGGCCATGCCTGCGATGAGCGGGCCATAGATGATGTAGCTGTGGCCCACCACCCACCCGATGTCGCTGGTGGAAAAGTAGGTCTCGCCCGGCTCGCCAAGGAAGATGTGCTTCATGCTCGCGGCGAGCGCCACCGCATAGCCGCCGACGTCGCGTTGCACGCCCTTCGGTTTGCCTGTGGTTCCGCTGGTGTAGAGGATGTAGCTCACGTCCGCCGCATCGAGCCATTCGCAATCGACGCGTTGGCCTTCGGCGCGCTTCATCGCGTCGGCCCAGTCGTGATCGCGACCTGCTGCGCGCTCCATGGTCGCGAGCCCGCGATCGACCATCAGCACGGCATCGGGCTTGTGCGTCGACAGGCGGATCGCGTCGTCGAGCAGCGGCTTGTACGCGACGACCTTTCCGCCCCGCGATCCAGCATCGGCACTGATGATCACCTTTGGTGTCGCGTCTTCGATGCGTGAAGCCAGCGACACCGACGCGAAGCCGCCGAACACCACCGAATGGATCGCGCCGATGCGCGCGCACGCGAGCATCGCGAACGCAGCTTCCGCAATCATCGGCATGTAGATCAGCACGCGGTCGCCCTTGCGAACGCCGAGCCCCTGCAATGTGGCTGCGGCGCGCTGGACCTGGTCGTGCAGTTCGCGGAAGGTGTAGGTGCGCTCCTGGTTCGTCTCCGTCGACACGAAGATGAGCGCAGGCTGGTCGCCGCGCTCCGTCAGGTGGCGATCGATGGCGTTGTGGCAAAGATTGGTTTTGCCGCCTGCGAACCACCGCGTAAACGGCGGGTGGCTCCAGTCGCAGATCGTCTGCGGCGGCACCTGCCAGTCGATGAGGCGGGCCTGCTCGGCCCAGAACTCGTCGGGTTGCTCGATCGAGCGACGATAAAAGTTCTCGTAGCGCGTCATCCTTGTCTCCTTGCCCGGGCATTGTGCGAGGGAAAACTATTTGATCAGGCGCAACACATCCTTGAAGGCTTCGTGCTCGCTGCTGCGAATCCACTCGAAGGCGACCATCTCGGTGGTGACCAGTTCGCACCCGGCTGCGGCCAGCCGGTCGAAGGCAGCGTCGCGATTTTTCTCCGTGCGCGAGCCGCACGCATCCGTCACCACCCACACATCGAACTCTTCGTCGATCAGATCGAGCGCGGTTTGCAGCAGGCACACATGCGTCTCGCATCCGGCGACGACGATGCTGCTGCGGCCCTCTTCAGGCTCGGGCTGTCTTTTCTGCAGGTGCTTGGGCAGACTGCGTGCATTGCCTGCCTGCTGGCGCATGGGTGGACGAAGCAGGTCGACGAGCCCTTCGGCAACTGCGCTGAAATGCGTCTTGACGAGGACCTTGCGGCACAGCTCGCGCACGTCCGGCACGAGAGGACCGAGTCCCTGCGGGTTCTCTTCGGTGCCCCACACAGGCACATCGAGAAGCTTCGCGATCTGCGCGAGGCGCACGGCGTTCTGCTGTACGGCGGCGCCCTCGTGGACGGCGGGCATCAGGCGCGCCTGGTAATCGACGAGGAGCAGCTGGGAGTCTTCGGGATCGAGCAACATGCGCCGGATTATCCGGCGCGCCGCAAGCTCAATGAAACTTCATCGGCCGCGAGTGACGCTCGCGTTCGCTCGTGAGCCAGTGCAGGCGCCGCATCTCGTTTTTCTGGATGCGCGACAGCTCAAGGCTCATCTCGCGATACAAATCCTGCGCAGGCGTGCCGGGTTCGGCGCTGTCCACGAGCAGATGGGGCACGAGCACGATTTCGCTGTCGCCGGCATCGAATTCCACGCGCGCGGGATTGCCCAAGGCGCGCTGGACCTGCTTCATGGCGTTTTCCTCGGTCGAGCCAGGCAGGACCACCGTGAATTGCGACGGCCCCGTGCGGCCGGTGAAGCCTCGGGAGCCCTGGACCACTTTCAGGCGGCGGATGATCCGCGCGACCACCTTGCGGGCAACGGCACTGCCGTAGATCTGGTAGACCTCGCGCAGGTCGGTGAACTCCAGCACCACCATTCCCACCGGCGCGTCTGCTGCGCGGCGATGAATCGCGTCCCTCGCCGCAGCGAAGAGCCCCGCGCGGTTGTACAGCCCTGTGCTGCGATCGATCGCACCGCCGGACGCCGGACGCATCGGGCGCAGCAGCCGCTGCATCCAGTCGGGCCAGCGGGTCGGGCTCGCCCCGGAGGCGGCGTTCGACTCGGACGTGAAACTGACTGTGGCTTGGAATGCGGTGGACATGGGTGGTATGAAACCACGCCCCTGCGACAGTCCGATAAGCATGTTCCGGCGTTTGCCTTAGGAAATTGCCCTAAGAGTCGCACCGCAGTGCTATTTGCGGCCGCCCGGCGGCTCGTGCACCAGCATCCAGTACACCTGCAGCCGATGCACCTGCTCGACGAACTGGCCGAAGTCCACCGGCTTGCGCACGTAGCTGTTCGCGCCGCCTTGCAGACTGGCCACGATGTCTTCCTCTTCGCTCGAAGACGTGAGAATCACCACGGGAACGTAGCGTGTGCGCTCGTCTTCGCGCACGCGCTTGAGGACCTCGATGCCGCCGATCTTGGGGAGTTTCAAGTCCAGCAGGATCAGCGCAGGGGCATCCCGCGGGTCACGGCCGGCGTGCTTGCCGGTGCCGTAGAGGTAATCGAGCGCCTCGATGCCGTCATTGGCCACCGCGATCTCATTGAGGACGTTGTTCTCGGCCAGGGTCATCAGGGTCAGTTCCTGATGATCCGGGTTGTCCTCCACCAGCAGGATGGTGCTGTTCTTCATCATTTTCTCCCTGAAGCGTCAGGCCGAGTTTCCGCGACCAGCGATGCGTGTCAACATAGGAGAAAGGTATCCAGAGGTTTCGCGGACATGTTCGACAGGTACACTGCCGCGGAAGCCACCGAACAGAACGTGACCCCATCCGCAGAGCCCCGCACCATCCGGCTGCTGTGCGTCGAGGACAACCCCGACGACGTGGAGCTCATGGGCATTGCGCTGGAGCGCGCCGACCCCAATCGGGTTTATTCCCTTCATCGCGTCGACGACGCCACGGCCTTCGTCGATGCGCTGCAGGTGGAATTCGATGCAATCCTGTGCGACTTCAACATGCCGCGATTCAGCCCGTACGCGGCGCTGCAGATCATCGTCGCGCGCAAGCTCACCACGCCCCTCGTCGTCGTCACGCGCGCCATCGGCGAAGAGGCGGCGGTGCACGTGCTGCGCTGCGGCGCAAAGGATTACGTCACGAAGGACAAGCTGGGCACCTTGCCGCAGATCATCGAGCGAGTGATGGCCGACCGGCAGCGGGTCCTGGAACAGGAGCGTCTCGGCCGCGAGCTCGAAGCGGCCTACCGCCGGCTGAAGAAGCTCTCGGCACGCCTCGTCGTCGCGCAGGAGCGCGAGCGCAACCTCATCTCCCGCGAACTTCACGACCACCTCGGGCAGACGCTCACGGGCATGGTGATTCACCTGCATGCGGCAAACAGGGCAACGGACGCAGAGACCGCGCGCAAGCACACCGAAACTGCCATGGTGATGGCACAAGGCGCGGTGGAGCAGCTCAAAACGCTCTCCTTCGAACTGCGGCCCGCCCAGCTCGACTTGCTGGGATTGGTCGCTGCTGCGCACTCGGCGGTGCAGCGTGTGGCTCAGCCGGCGGGGATCGCCTACTCGGTCACATCGCGTGGCGTGGAGCCGAAGGAACTGAGGGAAACGGCTTCCGTCGCGCTGCGACTGATCCAGGAAGCGATGACGAATATCGTGCGCCATGCAAAGGCTTCGCTCGTGACCGTGCGTCTTCGCTTCCTGCCGCAGGGCCGCATCGGGGTTCTGGTCATCGACGATGGCGTCGGCTTCGACAAACATTCGCTCCTGGACGGACAGACGAGCGAGAAGAACGTCGGGCTGTACGGGATGATCGAGCGCACGGAACTCGCGGGCGGGCGACTGCGCATTCGCACGGCGCCCGGCAAGGGCGTCGCGATCCGTGCGGTCCTATGATGCAAACCAGGGGGAAAGATGAAGAACACTGCTGCACCGAAGTCCGTACGCATCGTTCTGGCCGACGACCATGACCTCGTCCGATCGGGCGTCAAGGCGCTCCTGGAGATGATCGAAGGCGTCGAGGTGATCGCCGAGGCGCGCGACGGAGCCGAGCTGATCACGCTCGTCGAATCCCTCGAACCCGACATCGTGATGACCGACATCTCGATGCCGGGAATGGACGGCATCACGGCAATCTCCGAAATCCACGGCAAGCATCCCCAAGTGCGCATGCTGGTGCTTTCGATGTACGACACGGTCGATTTCGTCAAGCGTGCCGTGACCAACGGCGCGTGCGGTTATTTGATGAAGGACGCTCCGCCCTTCGAGCTCGAGCAAGCCGTGCGCAGCGTGATGGTCACGGGAAGCTACTTCAGCCCGGCCATCGCGCAACGCCTGCTGCAACCCTCCGAGCCGTCGGTGGACGACGAGCTCACGCACCGGCAGGTCGAAATCCTCAAGCTCATCGCGCAAGGGCGTGCCTCGAAGGAGATCGCGTACGAGCTCGGCCTGTCGCCCAAGACGGTGGACGTGCACCGCGCGCGCATCATGGAAAGGCTGCAGCTCAACGACATTGCAAGCCTCACGCGCTATGCGGTGCGCAAGGGCCTGATCAAACCCTGATCATGACGGGAGCACGCGGATGAGGCGGCCGTCCGTCTCGTCCGTCAGCAGGTAGAGAAACCCATCGGGCCCTTGTCGCACGTCGCGCACGCGTTCGCCAACATCGAGCGCGCGTGATTCGCGAGCGACCTTGCCCTGCGCGAGTTCCAGTCTCGCCAGGTATCGGAACTTCAGCGATCCCACGAAGAGATTGCCCTTCATCGCCGGGCCGTAGCGGTCGCTGGTGACGAAAGCCATTCCCGAAGGCGCGATCGAAGGTGTCCAGTGGTGAAGCGGCTGCTCCATGCCTTCCTTGTGCGTGATGCCCTCGCCGATCTTGCCGCCGCCGTATTCCTCTCCGTACGTGACCACCGGCCAGCCATAGTTGAGCCCGGGCCGGATCAGGTTCACCTCATCTCCTCCTTGCGGCCCGTGCTCCGTCTCCCACAAGGAAAGATCGGGTGCGAGTGTGAGTCCCTGCGGGTTGCGGTGGCCATAGGTCCATATCTCGGGCAAAGCGTCGGGGTTCTCGACGAAAGGATTTCCCGCCGCGTGTGCACCATCTTTCGTGATGCGAAGGATCTTGCCGAGGTCGTTGTCCAGCGACTGCGCTTTCTCTCGCGGCTTGAACCGGTCGCCCAGTGCGACGAACAAGTGCCCGTCGGGCGCTTCGACGATGCGGCAGCCGTATTGCAGGTTGCCGGTGGTCTTCGGCTTCTGGCGAAAGATCACCTTCAGGTTTTCGAGGCGAGTCTCATCGGCTGACAAGCGCGCCCTCGCGACTGCCGTGCCGCTGCCGCCCTCGCCCGACTCCGCGTAGCAGAAGAACAACTCGCGATTCGACGAAAAGCCCGAATCGAGGATGACGTCGTGCAAACCACCTTGGCCGCTTGCTGCCACCGCAGGCACCCCTGCGATGGGCGCGCCGATCCCGCCGCCGGGCGCGACGATGCGCATCCGGCCCGGCCGCTCCGTTACGAGGAAGTGGCCACCCGGAAGAAAAGCGACTGACCACGGGTGCTCGAGGCCCGACGCCACGGTCTCGGAGCGCAACGTTTGCGCGAAGGCGGGTGCCGCCACCAGGACCCAAGCCACCAGCGCCGCCAACCATGGCCCGAACAGGCCATGACTCCAAAGAATCTTTTCTCGTCGAATCATTGGCTTACGATGAATTCCTCGCTTGACGTGTGAGCTCAGGCCCAGCTATTCTGCATGCCATGTCCAGATGGCTCTGCTGCGCCCTTCTTGCTGCCTGCTCGGCCGCGCAGGCCGCGCCTCCCGCTTCGGCCGAGGACGACATGACCCGCTTCATGGCGGACAAGGGCCTTCTCGAGCAAATCCAGCAGGTTCGCATGACAGTGGCGGATCGCACTTCCGAACTCGTGATGACGGCCATGGGCTTTCTTGGCGTACCTTACCGCCGCGGCGGCAACGATGCGGCTACAGGGTTTGACTGCAGCGGCTTCGTTCGTTCCATGTACGAGCGCACGATTGGGCTTGTGCTCCCACGCCTGGCCAAAGACCAGGCAGCAGCCACGCAGCCCATCGACAAGAACGAACTGCAGCCCGGCGACCTCGTCTTCTTCAACACGATGCGGCACGCCTTCAGCCATGTCGGCATCTATGTCGGCGACGGCAAATTCATCCATTCCCCCAAGCCCGGAGCGCAGGTGCGTGTGGAGAACATGCAGGCCAGCTACTGGGCGCGGCGCTTCGACGGAGCACGCCGCGTGATCGCCGCGCCGGTCGAATCTGCGCCGGCGCTGCCAGCCCAACAGCCTTGATCCGCCGCGCTGCCGGCTTCACGCTCATCGAGTTGATGGTTGCCATCGGCGTGGTCGCGATCCTCGCGATGATCGCCTTGCCGAGTTACTTCGACCGCATTGCGCGAAACCAGGTTGCCGAAGCGTTGCCGCTGGCGAATGTGCTCGAGCCTGCTGTCGCTGCTTCATGGGCGGCAAGCAAACCCCTCCCATCCGACAACGTTGCAGCTGGGCTGCCGCCCGCCGAGAAGATCGTCAACCAGATGGTCACATCGGTCGCGCTGGAAGACGGCGCGATCCAGATCACTTTCGGCAACAGGGCAAGCAGCGCCTTGCGCGGCCGCATCCTCACTGTGCGGCCTGCTGTGGTCGAGGACGCGCGCATCGTGCCTGTGGTCTGGCTGTGCGGCCATGCGCCGCCGCCGTCCCCGATGGTGGCCAAGGGGACGGACCGCACGAACGTGCCGACCGCCTTCCTGCCGATGCGCTGCAGGTAAGCCGTTATCTGCGCTGGGGGGGAACGTCGGTACACGTCCCATGCGCGATCTCCGCCGCCATGCCAATGCTCTCGCCGAGCGTCGGATGCGGATGGATCGTCTTGCCGATGTCGATCTCGTCGGCGCCCATCTCGATCGCAAGCGCAATCTCGCCGATCATGTCGCCCGCGTGCGTGCCCACGATGCCGCCACCCAGGATGCGGTGCGTTTGCGCATCGAACAGCAGCTTCGTGAAACCCTCATCGCGCGCGTTCGCAATTGCGCGGCCTGAAGCGGTCCAC
>DATJJL010000474.1:0-9856 GCA_035492155.1 Ramlibacter sp.
GATGATGGTCGCGATCAGGTTGATGCCCGACAGCGTCGTGCCAACGCCTGCGATCTGCAATGACCAGAGGTAGTAATCGACGCCGGTATCAGGACTTGCGAGCAGGCCCGACAGCGGCGGGTAGGCGAGCCAGCCGGTGCGCGCGAATTCGCCGACGAAAAGCGAAATCATCGTGAGGCCTGCGCCGCCCACGGTCATCCAGAAGCTGAAGTTGTTGAGGAATGGAAACGCGACGTCGCGCGCGCCGATCTGCAGCGGCACGACGTAGTTCATGAAGCCGGTGACCAGCGGCATCGCGACGAAGAAGATCATGATCACGCCGTGGGCCGTGAAGATCTGGTCGTAGTGGTGCGGCGGCAGGAAGCCTTCGTTGCCGCCGAAGGCCATCGCCTGTTGCAGGCGCATCATGATCGCGTCGGCGAAGCCGCGCAGCAGCATCACGATGCCCAGCACGATGTACATGATGCCGATCTTCTTGTGGTCGATGCTGCAGACCCACTCGCGCCACAGCGGGCCCCACGCATTCAACTTTGTGATGAACGCGAACAGCGCAATGCCGCCCAGCGCGACGGCGATGAAGGTGCCCACGAGGATCGGCTCGTGATAGGGAATCGCCTGCAGCGACAGGCGCCCGAAGATCATGTCGGAAAGGTTCATGTCAAGTTGCTTTGCGCGTGCACATCGCGGCGACGACCTTGCGATCGCCCGCAGGAAGCTTGAGCGTCGTCATGCCCGGAATGCCGCCCTTGCCGGCGCCGCCCGCAGCGTCGATGGCCATCATCTGGCTCGAACACATCTTCTCGTCGTCGGCGCAGCGGTTCAGCACGGCGGTGTACAGGTTGCTTTCGACGGCCGAGAAGTGACGAACGGGCTCACGTTCGCTGGGCGTCTCGAGCTTCAGGTAAGCAAGCCGGTCGAGCGTCTGGCCCGAAGCCTTGTTGTCTTCGACCCAGGCGGCGAAGTCGCTGTCGGTCATGCCGAGGAAGCGGAACTTCATGTCCGAGAAGCCCGCGCCGCTGTAGTTGGCGGAGATGCCTTCGTAGTTGCCCACCTTGTTGATCACGGCGTGCAACTGCGTTTCCATGCCCGGCATCGCGTACACCATGCCGGCAAGTTCGGGCACGTAAAAGGCGTTCATCACGGTGGATGACGTGATGCGAAATTCGATGGGGCGGTCCACCGGCGCGGCGAGCTCATTGACCGTCGCGATGCCTTGCTCCGGATAGACGAAGAGCCATTTCCAGTCGAGCGCGACAACTTGCACGACAAGCGGCTTCGTGCCGGGCGCGACGGCATGCTGCGCGTCGATGCGGTCCAGCGGCCGATAAGGATCGAGCTTATGCGTGCTGATCCACGTGATCGCGCCCAGCGCGATGACGATCGCGAGCGGCGCGCCCCAGATCAGGAGCTCCAGCCGCGTGGAATGATCCCACTCGGGCGCATACGTCACGCCGGTGTTCGACTGGCGATATCGGAATGCGAAGAACAGCGTGGCTGCGATCACCGGGACGATGATCAGCAGCATCAGCAGCGTGGAGGTGACGATCAGGTGAGCCTGCTGCACGGCGATGTCGCCGTGCGGGTTCATGACGATGAGTTTGTTGATCACGGAAACTGCCCGAATTCAAGTGGGCGCGCACAAGAGCCGATCGCACGCGCCGAGGCAATGTATCCTTCTTGACCCGGATCAAACATTGGACATTTTGTCCAAGCCTTCCGTCTCCTTGCCCGCATCCATGAGTCCTGACGCCTCTCTGACGCCGCCCGGTTCGCACGGCGCCACACCCGCCAATTCACCCCGCGATGCGCAGCTCGCGCCCGGCGACATCGCTGTCGGTGTCGTCATCGGCCGCGCTTCCGAATATTTCGATTTCTTCGTCTTCGGCATCGCATCGGTGCTGGTGTTCCCGACGGTGTTCTTTCCGTTCGCGGACCGATTGCACGGCATCCTCTACGCGTTCACCGTGTTCGCGACCGCTTTCGTCGCACGGCCGCTGGGCACGCTGGCAGGCATGGCCGCCCAGCGGCGCTTCGGCCGCGGCGTGAAGCTCACCGCGGCGCTCTTCCTGCTTGGAACGGCCACGGTGACGATGGCCCTTTTGCCCGGATACGCGACGAGCGGGGAGTTGGCGATCGTCCTGCTGGTCGCATGCCGCATCGCGCAGGGCATCGCACTCGGCGCGTCGTGGGACGGGCTGCCGTCGCTGCTTGCGATGAATGCCGCGCCCAATCGCCGCGGCTGGTACGCGATGCTCGGGCAGCTGGGCGCGCCGCTCGGCTTCGTCATCGCCTGCGCGCTGTTTGCCTTCCTGTGGTCGAGCCTCGATGCGAAGGACTTCTACGAATGGGGCTGGCGCTACCCGTTTTTCGCGGCGTTCGCGATCAACGTCGTGGCCTTGTTCGCGCGGCTGCGCCTGGTGGTCACGCACGAATACGAACGCGCGCTCGAATCGCGCGAGCTCGAACCGTGCGATGTCCGCGAGCTGTTCAAGGAGCAGGGCGGCAATGTCTTCATCGGCGCATTCGCGGCACTCGCGTCGTATGCGCTCTTCCACCTCGTCACGATTTTTCCGCTGTCGTGGGTGATGCTTTATTCGCAGCAGGAGCTTGGCGGCTTCTTTCGCATCGAGCTGGTGGGTGCGGTGCTCGCGGCCATTGCGATGCCGGTGTCGGGCTGGGTCTCCGATCGCATCGGGCGCCGCAAAATGCTGGCGGCCGCCGCCATCGCCATCGCGATCTTCAGCCTCGCCGCGCCCTGGCTGCTGGGCGGCGGCGGGAATGGGCCGAAAGCCTTCATCCTGGTGGGCGACGTGCTGCTCGGCCTGTCGTACGCGCAGGCGGCGGGCTCGGTGACGTCGAACTTCCTGCCGCGATTTCGCTACACCGGCGCCGCGCTGACGGCCGACCTGGCCTGGTTGATCGGCGCTGCCTTCGCACCCCTCGTCGCGCTCGCGCTGTCGGCGCGCTTCGGGCTGGGCGCGCTAAGCGTCTACCTCCTCTCGGGCGCCGTGTGCACCTTGGTCGCGCTGCGCACGAACTTCGTCGCCGGCGAGCTTTAATATCGCATCGCGATACGTGAAGTAAGCGATTCCACGCATGCGCGTGAGGCTGCCTGACCGCAAAATGCATTTGGGCAAATTCAACACGGCGGCACGACGATGGAAGTCATCCACAACCTCGCATTCGGTTTCTCGCACGCGCTGACGATCCACAACCTCATGTATTGCGCGATCGGGTGCATGGTGGGCACGCTGGTCGGGTTGCTGCCGGGTCTGGGCCCCTTGGCCACAATCAGCATCCTGCTGCCGCTCACGTACGCCATCCCCACGGGCGGCGCGCTGATCATGCTGGCCGGCATCTACTACGGCGCGCAGTACGGCGACAGCGTCAGCGCCATCACGATGCGCATCCCGCACGCGAGCTCCATCGTCGCGTGCATCGACGGCTACGGCCTCACGCTCAAAGGCAAGACCGGCCTCGCGCTTTTCACCGCCGGCATCTCCAGCTTCATCGGCGGCACGGTCGCGATCATCGTGCTCGCGTGGTTCGCGCCCATGCTCGGCGAGGTGGCGTTCCTCTTCGGCCCGGCCGACTATTGCGCGCTGATGCTCGTGGGCTTCGTGTGCGTGAGCTTCGTGACCACCGGCTCGATGCTCAACGGCTTTTCGATGTGCCTGATCGGTGTGCTGCTCGGGCAGATCGGCACCGACGTGAACAGCGGCATGCAGCGCTACACGATGGACCTGCCGTTCCTTGCCGATGGCGTCGGCGTGGTGAGCGTGGCGCTCGGTTGCTTCGGCATCGCGGAGATCACGAAGAACCTGGACAACCATGAGGAGCGCTCGCCCTTCAGCGGGACGATCAAGCTCATGCCCACCTGGCCGGAGTTCAAGCGAATCATCCCCAGTGCATTGCGCGGCAGCTTGGTGGGTTCCTTCATGGGCATCCTGCCCGGCGGCGGCACGGTGATCGCGCAGTTTGCGGCCTATGCGGTGGAACGCAAGGTGAGCAAGTACGCGCACGAGATCGGACATGGCGCGATCGAAGGTGTCGCCGGGCAGGCCGCCGCCGACGAAGCCGCGGCGCGCACGAGCTTCGTTCCCCTGATGTCGATCGGCATTCCCGAAAACGCGGTGATGGCTTTGATGATGGCCGCCTTCATCATCAAGGGCATCCAGCCGGGACCCAACATGATCGCGAGCCATCCCGATCTGTTCTGGGGGCTGGTCGCGTCGATGTGGGTGGGCAACGTGTTCCTGGTCGTGCTGAACGTGCCGCTGGTGCGCTACCTGCTGTCGATCTTCAAGGTGCCGTACAACGTGCTGTTTCCCGGCATCCTGTTTTTCTGCTGCATCGGCACGTACAGCGTGAACAACAACATTCACGACATCTACATCACGGCGACATTCGGCCTGATGGGCTACCTCATGATGCGGCTGGACCTCGAGCCCGCACCGCTGATGCTGGGCTTCATCCTCGGGCCGATGCTCGAAGAGAACTTCCGTCGCGCGCTGCTGCTCAGCCGCGGCAGCTTCACCACGTTCGTCGACCGTCCGATCAGCGGCACGCTGCTGGGCATCGTGGCCCTGTTCATCGGCTGGCAGATGGCGAGGTTCTTCATGAAGGCGCGCGAAGGCCGGGCGGCGCCGCAAGCGCGCGAGTCATTGGCCGAAGGTTAGTTGCAGATCAGCTCGAACGTACAAAGACACGTTGCAGCCGGCCGAGGAATCCGGCACGCGCGGCCGGCGCGGGCGACAGTTGCTCGGCTCGGCCGTGCCAGCGACGCGAGAGCTTCGCGAAAGTCTCGCGCGTTCGGGGCGGAAAACATTCCTGGCCGCGAAGGGTGTCGAGATTGCGTGCGATGCGCCGCGCAAGAAGATAACGATGCGCCGGCGCGCCCGTCTGCATGAAGGCGGTCATCAGCGACAGCGTCGCCAGCCACAGTGCAACGCTTGCTTGCTGCAAGGACATGAAAACGCGCTCCCTGGAGTTTCGAGAAACATCCTAGGGAGCGCGCAGGCGCTGCCGTGTCAGCGCCGGGGGACTGCACCGGCCCGTCGATTCCGACATCGGGTGCAGGACAACGCAGGCGGCTCAGCCGGGGTGGCTGTCCCTGGCGTGGCGCTTGCGGCCCGCGGCCCTCGCTTCGTCGCTGGTGAACTCGTGCGCGTGGCCGCTTTGGTGCGCCGCGCGGCCGCCGAGACTGGCGATTTCGCGTTGCCGCTGCGGGTCCATCGCGGCGAAACCGCGCAAGCTGCGGCGCGGGGACGATGTCGTGGAGCCGTTCGGCGAGGTGTCGCTACGGCCCAGGTCTTCCATGGTCATGTCGATTCCTTCCTTGTGTGGCTTTGACAGGGAGGTTATCGACGCAAAGAGCGTGCCTGCCGTAAGCCCTTGTCGCGCAAGGAACGAGTGCGACGTGAACGCCGCTCGGCGGTAAATCTTGCAGCAACGTCGAGTTGATTGCGCTGGTCTACAGGCCGTAGTTCTTCAGCCTGTTGTAGAGCGTCTTCAGGCTGACCCCAAGCGCCGCGGCCGCGCGCTCGCGGTGTTGGCCGAAGTGCTCGAGCGTTGCAAGGATGACCTGCCTTTCGATCGTGGCGAGCGGTGCGCCGACATCGATCTGGAGCACCCCGCTCCCGTCGTCGGCCCGGCCTCGGGACGCTTCGCGCGGCAAGGCCACACCGCCGATCTCCGGGCTCGTTGTCATCACGTACGCGCACTGCAGCACGTTGCGCAGCTCGCGCACATTGCCGGGCCAGCGGTGTTGCGCAAGCTGCGCGAGCGCCTCGCGCGTGACGCGTTTGAAGAGGCCCTCGCTTTGCCCGAGTTCGCGCAGGAAATGCTGCGCGAGCAGCGGCAGGTCCTCGATGCGATCGCGCAGGGGCGGCAGTTCGATCGGGAACACGTTCAGGCGCCAGTAAAGATCTTCGCGCAGCGTTCCGCCGGCCACGGCCTTCGCCGGGTTGCGGTTGGTGGCCGCGATCACCCGCACATCGGTTTCCAGCAGCTGCGTCGATCCGACGCGCATGAAGCTGCCCGTCTCCAGCACGCGCAGCAGCTTGACCTGCAGCGCGGGCGGCATCTCGGTGATTTCGTCGAGGAACAGCGTGCCGCCGTGCGCGCGCTCGAAGTAGCCCTGGTGCAGCCGGTCGGCGCCGGTGAAGCTGCCGCGCTCGTGGCCGAAGATCTCGCTTTCGATCAGGTTGGGCGAGATCGCGCCGCAGTTGACCGCCACAAAAGGCCGCGCGCGGCGCCGGCTCATGTCGTGCACCGCGCGTGCGACCAGTTCCTTGCCCGTGCCGCACTCACCGGTGACCAGCACCGTGACGGACGTTGCGGCCACACGCGCGATCTGCTCGTACACGCGCTGCATCGAAGCGGAGCGGCCCACGAGCGCGCCGAAACGGCCGCTGCGTTCCAGCTCCTGCTTCAGGTCGCGCACTTCGGCGTGCAGCGCAGAAGGCCGCGTCACGCGCGAGAGGATGCCTTGCAACTGCCGCCCGCTCACCGGCTTCACGAGGTAATCGGCCGCGCCGCAACGCAGCGCCTGGATCGAAGTCTCCAGGCTCGCGTACCCCGTCATGAGCACGACTTCCGAATTGGCGATCAGTCGCTGCTCGTCGAAAAGCTGCATGCCGCTGCCATCGGGCAACTGCAAATCGAGCAGCACGAGATCGGGATGCGTTGCTGCGAGTTGTTCGCGCGCGTGGCGCAGTGACGAGGCCGTCGTCGCGGAAAAGCCTTGCGCCCCGACAAGCGTCGTCAACATGCGCGCGGAGTCGGCATCGTCTTCGACGATCAATGCGTGTGCCATGGCCGCCGATTATTCAGGCGCGTTAGCGTTTAAGGGGTAACACCTCGTGCGTGAGAACCCTTAAGTGATCGGGTTGCGTGCGTGGTGCAACGAATGCGCGAGCAAGCGCGCCTGGCGCGCGATGACGTCTCGCGCATCGGCCGCTGTCTCGCTCGCGGGATCGGACGACGCGAGCACATCGGCCGCTGCGCCGATCGCATTGAGTGCGTTGCGCCATTCATGGATGAGCAGTTTTTCCTGCTCATCCCTGGCTCGCGCTTCTTCTTCGAGGCGCTTTGCGATCCGGCGCGCGGCGATCGCGGCGAGCACGAATCCGAGTGCGAGGCCCACGCCGCTCGTGGACAGCGCCGCGACGATCACGCGCCGGCGCGCCGCGTCGATCGGTGCCGCGGAGACCGACACGCGCGCGCGCCAGTTCGAAAGCGGCACCGTTGCCCAGGCTTCGTAGGTTTCGTCGTGGTTGCCGTTCGGACCTTCTTCGCCGGCGAACGCACGCCCCTGCGCATCGTACAAATGCGCGCGCGCATCGGCGGGCAGCGGCGCGTTCGATGCCAGCCGGGTCCACACGGCATCGCTCATCACCACACCAAGCACGTAGTGCACGCGGCCCGATTGACGGATCGTCGTGGCGATCGCGATCTGCGGCGAGCCGTTCACGCCCGAGACGACGGGCGTGGTGTGTGCAAGCGCCTGCCGCTGCAATTCGCGCAGGGCCTGCGGCGCGAGCGAGGTGCCGTGCGGAGCGGTGTTCATCACCACCGCGCCGTTGGCATCGAGAAGGAAGATGCTGTCCCAGTCGCGACGCGGGCGTCCTCGCAGCAGGCGTCCCATGGCGGCGATGCGCCCTTGCTGGAAGATTTCCGATCGCGCGAGCACCGTGAGCGCCTCGATCGACGACGCGAGTTCGCCGTTCGCCGCTTGCGCAAACGACGATGCGGCCTGCACGAGGATTTCCTCCGTGCGATCGCGATCGGCGCGCAGGCCGGCCCACACCTGCCAGCCGAGCACGAGCGCAACGGGCAGGATGGCGATCAGCAATATCGCGTCGAGGTACTTGCGCAGGGCGGAGGTCTTCACGGAGCGGCCAAGGATAACGCGCCGCACATGCTCAGCAGGGCGATAGACTACCCGCGCCATGAAACCGGACATCGCCCCCGCGATCGCCACGCCCGCCGAAGCGCAGTGGGTCGAGGCCGAACTCGTGCGAAGCCTCATGCGCATCGCACACAACACGCAGCTCGTCGGGCTGCTGCTGGTTCCTGTGATCGTCGGTGTGCTCTACGACGACAACGAGACCGTCGCTCTTTCCATCTGGACCACGGCGGCCCTGGCCGTGGCGGCGGCGCGGTTCTGGGTCATCCGCAAATATGTTCGCGAGGTGATGGCAACCGGCGCGCGCGCGAACATCGAGTTCTTCGACAAGTTCGGCATGCTGTGGCCGTTCAGCGGCCTGGTGTGGGGCGCGACGACGCTGCTTTTCTTCGACCGCGCACCGCTGGCCGACCAGTTCATCTGCTGGCTCGTCGTGGCGGGGCTCGCCATGTTTTCGATCAACAGCCTGTCGAGCCATCTGCGCACGCTCGAGCTGTGGCTCGATGCGCTCGTGCTCACGAGCCTGACGGTGATGCTGTGGCGCATGGGGGTGGAGCTGGACTTCCGCGGGCCGTTTTATCACTGGTGGATCGTGTTCCTGCTCGCGATCTTCTGGCAGGTGCTGCGCCAGTCGGGCCGCCGGCTGCACAACACGCACCGCCGAAATTTCGAGCTGCAGTATCGCAACAAGCAGCTCATCGAATCGCTCACGCGCCAGACGCAGGCGGCGCTCGACGCGGTCGAGATCAAGAACCGTTTTCTCGCGAGCGCCGCGCACGACATCCGCCAGCCGGTGCACGCGCTCGGGCTCTACGCGGACTGGCTCGGTGCCGAGCCCGAGCTCGTGCACGAGATCGCACCGAAGATCGTCGAATCGACCAAGGCGGTGAACGCGCTTTTCGATTCGCTCTTCGACCTGGTGCGCCTGGACAGCGGCAAGATCAAGCTGAACATCGCGCCGCTGGACCTGGACCGATTGCTGCACGACCTTGAACTGCAGTACCGGCCGGTGGCCGAGGCGAAGGGCCTGGACTTTCGCGTGCGCGGCACCGCCGGCAGCGTGGTGTCCGACGGAATCCTGCTGCGCCGCATCCTCGGCAACCTCGTCTCGAACGCGATCAAGTACACGGAGCAGGGCGGCGTGCTGATAGCCGTGCGCACGCGCGGCAGGGAACGAGTGGTCGAAGTGTGGGACACCGGCACCGGCATCGCGCCCGTGCATCAGAAGGAAGTGTTCCGCGAGTTCTTCAAGGTGCACAACCACCCGGGCACCGAAGAAGGATTCGGCCTCGGGCTTTATATCGTGTCGCGACTGGCTTCGATCCTGGGCCACCCTGTGGCGCTGGCGTCGCGCGTGGGGCGAGGGACAGTATTCAGGGTGACCTTGCAGCCCACCGACGCGCACCAGGCAGCGCAAAGGGCGGCTGCGGCAGCCGTCCAGCTCGCGAGCATCCCGTAACCAGCCTAGCTGGTCAGCATGCCGTGCGTGCGTGCGTAGTGGATCGTCTGCGTGCGGCTCTTCACGCCGAGGCGGCGGAACAGGCGCCACAAGTGCACCTTCACCGTGTGTTCGCTGATGCCGAGCTCGTCGGCGATTTCGCGATTCGAGAGGCCGCGGTCTAGCATCACGATCAGCTGCTTCTGGCGCTTGGACAATTTGCTGTCGGTGGGCGTGAGCTCCTCGAAACCGCCGTCCGCGTTGAGCAGCGCGCGCAATGCATTGCCGATTTCCTGCGCGCCGGCCGACTTCTCGATGTAGATGTCGGCGCCGGCTTCGATGCAGCTTTCCTCCGCGTCGGCCGCGGGCGATGCGGACAGCACCGCGAGCGGCGTTTCGGGAAAGAGCTTCTTGAGTTCGTGGATGCCGGACGTGCCGGTGGTGTCGGGCAGCTTCAGGTCGAGGCACACGAGGTCGGGCTCGCCATGCTGCCGGACCGCAGCGCTCAC
>DATJJL010000475.1:0-2900 GCA_035492155.1 Ramlibacter sp.
TGCGCGGTCTTCGCGACTACATGCGCACGCAAGTGGATTCGCATGAGCGTGTGGTGCTGCTGGGCGACTTCAACATCGCACCCGAAGATCGCGAGTCGTTCGACCCCGTTGGGTTGCGCGAGACCATTCATCACACCACCGAAGAGCGCGACCACTTCCGCAAACTGATCGAGCTCGGGCTGGTCGACAGCTTCCGCCTGTTCGAGCAGCCGGAGAAAAGCTTCAGCTGGTGGGATTACCGCATGCTCGGCTACCAGAAGAACCGGGGATTGCGCATCGACCACATCCTGGTGAGCGATGGCATGAAGGCCAGCGTGAAGTCATGCGCTGTGGACCGCACGCCTCGCAAGTGGAAGCAGCCGAGCGATCACGCGCCGGTGACCGTCGAACTCTAGTTCTCCGCCAGTTCGACGCGGGCCTTCGGCTTGCCGAAACGCGAGTCTTCCTCTTCGGGTTCCAGGTCACCGTAATTCGAGCTGAAGGGCGACTCACGACCGCCCGTGAGTTCGACCATATTCCGGACCAGGCGCCCACCGATGAGCTGAAGAAGATAAAAGCCGAATTCCGGGTTCTGGAAATACAGCTCCCGCACTTTGTCGTAATGCATTGTCAGCAATTCGCCCGGCACATCGCATCGAAAACTCACCGTGCGCCGATTGCCCGGCGAGACAAGGCCGATCTCGCCGACGAGCGCGCCCGAGCCGAGTTCGAGTTCGAGTTCAACGAGGCTGTATTTACCGCTCACGATGTAGAACATGCGATCGGCCGGATCGCCGACATGAAAGATCGTCTCGCCCGCGTTGCACTCAAAGGCTGTCATGAAGGGGCGCAACCACCCCGTCGACAAGTCGCCCGATGCTGCGACGCGCACCTTCTCGATCAGCACGATCATCTGCCGTAGCCGCCACACGTTCAGCGGTAGCAGGATGATGTGCAGCACCAGCACCGGGGGCGCGTGGGCCGCGATGCCGTAAAGGATGAAAAGAAAATTGCTCGCGATGCCGATGATCCGCAGCGGGATCATCGTTTTCATCGAATAGGTGGCGAATACGGCGCCCGCAGCGGCGTACCCGAGCAGATCGACCCATTGGCTTGCTAGCACGGACTCTCCTTGCACTCCCACTGAACCGGCAGATGGACGACAAGGGGTCTGTGAAGTATTCAGGCTCTCATTGAGAGTCCAGCCCCAGCTCCTGGATCTTACGCGTGATCGTGTTGCGGCCGATACCTAGTTTTTGCGCAGCTTCGATGCGGCGCCCCCGCGTGTTCGCGAGTGCCGTGAGGATCAGGCGCGATTCGAATCGCTTCGTGAGCGCCTCCCACACGTCGTGACGGCCCGCCGCGAGCAGTGCGAGCGCCTCGGCCTCGAGGCCCGATTCCCAGCTCGATGCGCCATTGCCTGCCGGCACCGCTGCAGCAATTGGCATTGCCGGCGCGACAGCCTGCGTGGGCACCGAGACCGCAGCAGCATTCACCATCGGCGATACCGCGCCGTCGCTGGCGGCAGGCGCGATATCCGGAGGCAGATCCTTCGGCTCGATCACCTGCGCGGGCGCCATCACGGTCAACCAATGGCAGACGTTCTCCAGCTGCCTCACGTTGCCCGGAAAGCCAAAGATGGAAAGCTGCGACAGCGCCGAATCGGAAATGCGCTTGGGCTCCACGCCGAGCTGCTTCGCGCTTTGCTGCAGGAAATAGCGTGCGAGTGTGGGGATGTCTTCGCGGCGCTCGCGCAGCGGCGGAAGGCGCAGGCGAATGACGTTCAGGCGGTGGAAGAGGTCTTCGCGGAAGCTTCCTTCCTTGACGCGCTGTTCGAGATCCTGGTGCGTCGCCGCGATCACGCGAACGTTGGCCTTCACCGCGTTGTGGCCGCCCACGCGATAGAAGTGGCCATCCGACAGAACACGAAGCAATCGCGTCTGCAGGTCGAACGGCATGTCGCCGATCTCGTCGAGGAAGAGCGTTCCGCCATCGGCCTGTTCGAAGCGGCCGCGTCGCATCGACTGCGCGCCGGTGAACGCGCCGCGCTCGTGGCCGAACAGCTCGGACTCGAGCAAATCTTTCGGAATGGCGGCGGTGTTGATCGCGACGAAAGGCCCGCTCGCGCGCGGCGAGTGCTTGTGCAATGCGCGCGCGACCAATTCCTTGCCGGTGCCGGATTCGCCGGTGATCAGCACCGTGACGTTGCTTTGCGAAAGGCGGCCGATCGCACGGAACACGTCCTGCATCGCGGGCGCCTGGCCCAGCATTTCCGGCGCAGCGGCCATGCTTTGCTCGGCCACCTCTTCGCGATGGCTTTCGTCAACCGCGCGGCGTATCAACTCGATCGCCTTCGGAAGATCGAAAGGCTTGGGCAGGTATTCGAAAGCGCCACCCTGGAAAGCCGAGACCGCGCTGTCGAGATCGGAGAACGCGGTCATGATGATCACGGGCAGGCCCGGATGCTTTTCCTTGACCTTGTTGAGCAGATCCAGCCCGGAGCCGCCGGGCATGCGGATGTCGCTCACGAGCACTTGCGGGCCCTCTTCTTCCGAATCCAGCGCGACCATCACGTCGCGCGCATTCGTGAAACTGCGAGATGGCAGATCCTCGCGCATCAGCGCTTTTTCCAGCACGAAGCGGATGGATTGGTCATCGTCAACGATCCAGATCGGCTTCATGCTTTTTGGTCACCTCAGGTCACACACAGTTCCGTCAGGGCAAGGGAATCAGGATCTTGAAATCCGTCCTCCCCGGCGCGCTTTCGCATTCGATCAGCCCATGATGCTGCTGCACGAACGTTTGCGCCAGCGTCAGTCCCAGACCCGATCCGCCATCCCTTCCCGACACGAGCGGAAAGAAGATGCGTTCTCGAATCGATTCGGGAACACCGGGCCCGTTATCGATCACATGCAATTCCA
>DATJJL010000476.1:0-4106 GCA_035492155.1 Ramlibacter sp.
CCCGGCACCATCGTGCTCAAGCCGCTGCCCGGCCTGCCGGTCATCCGCGACCTGATCGTGGACATGACCGATTTCTTCAAGCAGTACCACTCGATCAAGCCCTACCTCGTCAACGACAGCATCCCGCCCGAGAAGGAGCGCCTGCAGTCGCCCGAGGAGCGCGAAGAGCTCAACGGTCTTTACGAGTGCATCCTGTGCGCCAGTTGCTCCACGAGCTGCCCGAGCTTCTGGTGGAACCCCGACAAGTTCGTCGGCCCCGCCGGGCTGCTGCAGGCCTACCGCTTCATCGCGGACAGCCGCGACGACGCGACGAACGACCGCCTCGACAACCTGGAAGACCCGTACCGCCTCTTCCGTTGCCACACCATCATGAACTGCGTCGACGTCTGCCCGAAGGGCCTGAACCCGACGGCGGCGATCGGCAAGATCAAGGAACTGATGGTGAGGCGAACCGTGTGACGGGCGATGCGCCGGTCGGCGAACGCGAACTCAGCAAGCTCCGGTGGCGCTGCCGCCGCGGTTTGCTGGAGAATGACCTGTTCGTCGAGCGGTTCTTCGAGCGGCACGCTTGCACGCTCACCCGCCGCCAAGCCGGGGCGCTTTCGCAACTGATGGAATTGTCGGACAACGATTTGCTGGACCTTTTGCTCCGGCGCAATGAGCCGCAAGGCGAACTGGATTCAAAAGACATCCACGAAGTGCTGGTGATGCTTCGCAGCCCGAATTTGTGATGAGGAAACCGATATGAAACTCGCCGACACCAAAGCCACCCTGTCGTTCTCCAACGGCAGCCCCAGCGTCGATCTGCCCGTGTATCAGGGCAGCATCGGGCCGGAAGTCATCGACATCCGCAAGCTGTATGCGCAGACCGGGATGTTCACGTACGACCCGGGCTTTCTCTCCACCGCCGCTTGCCAGTCGGCCATCACGTACATCGACGGCGACAAGGGCGAATTGCTCTATCGCGGCTATCCGATCGAACAGCTTGCGACGCAGTGCGACTTTCTCGAAGTCTGCTATCTGCTGCTCAACGGCGAGCTGCCCGATGGCCACCAGAAGAAGGACTTCGTGCGCGACGTGACGCTGCACACGATGGTCAACGAGCAGATGCAGTTTTTCCTGCGCGGCTTCCGGCGCGACGCGCATCCGATGGCGGTGATGACGGGTCTCGTGGGCGCTCTCTCGGCCTTCTATCACGACAGCACGGACATCCATAACCCGGAGCATCGCCACATCTCCGCGATCCGCCTGATCGCGAAGATGCCGACGCTCGTCGCGATGGCCTACAAGTACAGCGCGGGCCAGCCGTACATGTATCCGAAGAATGACCTCAGCTACACCGCGAACTTCATGCGCATGATGTTCGCCACGCCGTGCGAGGACTACAAGCCCAACGACGTGCTCATTCGCGCGCTGGATCGCATCTTCATCCTGCATGCCGACCACGAGCAGAACGCGTCCACGTCCACCGTGCGCCTGTGCGGCTCGTCGGGCACGAACCCGTTCGCGGCGATCGCAGCGGGCGTCGCCTGCCTCTGGGGCCCGGCGCACGGCGGCGCGAACGAAGCGGCTCTGAACATGCTGGAAGACATCCAGCAGATGGGCGGAGTGGCCAAGATCGGCGAATTCGTCGCGAAGGTCAAGGACAAGAACTCCGGCATCAAGCTGATGGGCTTCGGCCACCGCGTCTACAAGAACTACGACCCGCGCGCCAAGCTCATGCAGGAAACCTGCAAGGAAGTGCTGGGCGAGCTCGGCCTCGAAAACGATCCGCTCTTCAAGCTCGCGATGGCGCTCGAGAAGATCGCGCTGGAAGACGAATACTTCGTCTCGCGCAAGCTCTACCCGAACGTCGATTTCTATTCGGGCATCGTGCAACGCGCGATCGGCATCCCGGTGTCGCTCTTCACGGCCATCTTCGCGCTGGCCCGCACGGTGGGCTGGATCGCCCAGCTCAACGAAATGATCGGCGACCCAGAGTACAAGATCGGCCGTCCGCGCCAGCTGTTCACGGGCTCGCCCAAGCGCGACGTGAGGCCGATGGCGCAGCGCTGAATCGGCGCGCCTCAAGCTAAGCCCGCTTCGGCGGGCTTTGTTTTTCCGGACCATGGTTTCTTTCCGGGCAAAAACGTTTCGCTCGCACTTCCAACCAACATGCAGGTCGACATCCACGATGCGATCAGCTCGCTGGAAATGGGCCTGCTGCCTGCGAAATCGCTGACCACCCCGCATTCGGCGACCTACCTCACACGAGGTGGCGAACTGCGGGTCGACCTGCTCACGACCGCAGGTCGCAACGACGCCGTGTATCGGCACAACGCGCTAAACGTGAATCTCGAGCCGCTCAAATTCATGGAATTCTCCCTGGAGAAGACCACGCAAACCGTCGCGATCTCCGGCGAGGATGCGCTCACGGTCAACATCCCTTCACCCATGCGCTATTGCCTGCACAAGCTTCTGGTAATGGCCGAGCGCCAAGAGCAGTTCCGCGCCAAGTTGCAAAAGGATGCAGCGCAAGTCGCCGCATTGGCAAGCCTCGGCATGCAGCGCATGCCTCGCGCGCTGCAGGATGCGGCCGGCGACATCATGGGTCGCGGTAAGGGTTGGCGCACGCGCGTGCGCGATGGCCTCGATCACCTGGCCTCGTTCCATCCCGAAATCGCGATTCAGCTTGCGGCTGTGCTTCGAATCGAAGGCTGAAGCGCATCCTGACGCTCGCCGGCAGGAGGGTCATCGCGAATCGCGATGACGGACGGGGGCTTCTGCTGAGAAAATACGGCCTCGGCATCGCCAGTTGCGATGCCCGAGCCCCATGCCCTCCCCCGACCGGTCCTTCGCCCGCAAGATCGACATCACATCGCTGCAGCTGTTCGTGGCGGTGTGCGAGCTCGGCTCGATCGGACGCGCGGCCGAGCGCGAATTCATCGCCGCGTCGGCCGTGAGCAAGCGGCTGTCGGACCTTGAGGCTGCGCTCGATACGCCGCTGCTTTATCGGCACACGCGCGGCGTGAACCTCACACCCGCCGGCCAGACGCTGCTGCATCACGCGCGCTCGATGCTGTTCGGCCTGGAGAACATGCAGGCCGAGCTTTCCGAATATGCAGACGGCGTGCGCGGCCACGTGCGCATGCACGCGAACATCTCGGCCGTCGTGCAGTTCCTGCCGGAGGATCTCGGCGCCTTCGTGCGCGAGCATCCACAGGTGAAGATCGAGCTTCAGGAGCATCTTTCGAGCGATGTCGCGCGCGCCGTGCATGAAGGCGCGACCGACCTCGGCGTGTGCATCACGCAGGGCCTCGCGATCGGCACGCAGCTTGCACAGCGGCCGTACCGGCGCGACGAGCTTGTGCTTGTCGCACCCGCAAAGCACGCGCTCGCGAAAGAGAAATCGCTGTCCTTTGAAGACACGCTGGAGTTCGACCACGTGGGCCTGCACTCCAACAGCTCGATTTATGTCGCGATGCGAGAAGCCGCTGCAGCAGCGGGTCGCACCATTCGCCTGCGAATCCAGGTCACAGGCCTGGACGCGATGTGCCGCATGATCCACAACGGTCTGGGCGTCGGCGTGATGCCGCGCCGCGCCTTCGAGCTGATGAAAAGCGCAGGCGACCTCAAATGCGTGCGCCTGCACGACGAGTGGGCCGTGCGCGAGATCAACCTGGTGGCGCGCGATTTCGACGCGCTGCCGCTTACTGCGCGCATGCTGGTCGACCACCTGCAGGCCAGCACTGCTTAATTAGAATCACCCTCACACGAGAAGTACACATGTCAAGAACCCTGTACGACAAGATCTGGGACGAGCACGTGGTCCGCACCGAGGACGACGGCACGGCCATCCTCTATATCGATCGTCACCTCGTGCATGAAGTGACGAGCCCGCAGGCATTCGAAGGCCTGCGAGAGACCGGCCGCAAGGTCTGGCGCATCAGCTCCATCGTCGCCACCGCCGACCACAACACGCCCACCACGGGCTGGGAACGCGGGTACGACGGCATCGACGACCCGGTGAGCAAAGAACAGGTCACCACGCTCGACAAGAACATCGCGGAGTTCGGCGCGGCTGCGTACTTCCCGTTCCTGTCCAAGCAGCAAGGCATCGTGCACGT
>DATJJL010000477.1:0-2894 GCA_035492155.1 Ramlibacter sp.
TCATGCTCGGCGGCGGCATGGGCCTGTGCGCCTGCGCCGAACAGTACGTCGGCTCCGGCCTGATCGCCGCCTTCATCGCGATCACGCCCATGATCGTGTGCGGCTGGGGTTTGCTCTTCGGCCAACGTCCCTCGCGTCTGGAATTCGTCGGCATGGCTGTCGGCGTCGCAGGCGTCCTTCTGCTTGCGCGCGGCGCGAGTTTTTCGGCGTCGCCCGCCGGCATTGCGTTCATCTTCGCAGGCGTCACCTGCTGGTCTCTCGGCTCCGTGCTCTCCACGTCGAAGCTTCCTCTCGCCAGGGGCCCGATGGGTTTCGCCAGCGAAATGTTGTGTGGCGGCGCGGTGTTGATGCTGGTTTCTCTCGCGTTGGGTGAGCATGCCGTGACGCCGCTCGCGCCGCGAGCGATGGCAGCGTGGCTCTACCTCGTCGTCTTCGGCTCGCTCATCGCATTCAGTGCGTACCTCTACCTGCTCGGGCATGCATCGCCTGCCGTGGCCACCAGCTACGCGTTCGTGAACCCCGTGATCGCGCTGCTGCTCGGCGTTGCGGTGGGCGGCGAGAGCGTCACGACAGGCGAGTGGATCGCCTGCGGCGTGATCCTCGTGGGCGTCGTCCTCGTCTTCAGAGGGAAATCGCGCCCTTCTCCAGAGTGAAAAAAACGCGACGCCAGAGGGAAAAAACGCTTTTTCCCCTTGGAAACGCAATTTTTCTCCAGTAGCATCCGCACTGCCGGAGGGGCGAAAGCACCCGAAGGTGGTCAATCAACTTCTAGAAGGAAACGAGATCATGGCAACTGCAAAGAAAGCTGCGAAGAAGGCAAGCAAGCCGGCCGCGAAGAAGGCCCCCGCCAAGAAGGCTGCTGCAAAGAAAGCCCCGGCAAAGAAGGCTCCGGCGAAGAAGGCTGCTGCAAAGAAAGCCCCGGCAAAGAAGGCCGTCGCGAAGAAGGCTCCTGCCGCGAAAAAGGCGAAGGCTCCCGCGAAGAAGCGCACCCCGAACGCCGCGTTCATGAAGCCGCTGACCCCCAGCCCGCAACTCGCGGCCGTGGTGGGCAACAGCCCGATGCCGCGCACGGAAGTGGTCAGCAAGCTGTGGGCCTACATCAAGAAGAACAAGCTGCAGGACAGCGTGAACAAGCGCATGGTCAACGCCGACGCCAAGCTGAAGGAAATCTTCGGCAAGGCGCAAGTCTCGATGTTCGAGATGGCCGGCCTCATCGGCAAGCACGTGAAGTAATCTTCGCCGCTGCGCTTCATCAAAAGGCCGGGTCATCCCGGCCTTTTTCATTGGAGGAGACAATTGCGCGATGCATTCATTCGAAGATCTCGCCCGGCGCTGTGCGCCCGCGGCCGATTACTGGTCGGTGCGCCTGGTGACACAGCAGTCGGAGCAATTGCAGGTGCGCCGCGACGTGGCGCAATCGCCGCAACGCGAACGTGATGGCGGCGTCATGGTGAGCTGCGTCGTCGACGGCGCGCTCGGCTTCTCGGCGACGAACGACCTCACCGAATCGGGCCTTCGCGCAGCGTTCGCGCACGCCGTCGATCTCGCGCGTGCAAGCGCAGGTCGCAGCGTGTTCGACTATCGCCGCGCAGAGATGCCGCACTCGCAAGGCAGCTTCCGCTCGCCGAACGACAAGCCCGTCTCCGCGCTCTCGCTCGCCGACAAATTCGACATGCTGCGCGAAGTCTGCGCCGGCGCGAATCTTGGCGACGAGATCGTCGACCGTTACGCAAGCCTGTGGACCACGCACACCGAACAGCTGTACCTCACGCCCGATGGCGGCCGCGTCGAACAGGTGTGGGACTTCGTCGTTCCGAACATCACGGCCGTCGCCAGCGCCAATGGCGACACGCAGGTGCGCACGGCCGCCGGTCAATACAACGGCTTCTGCCAGCAAGGCGGTCTGGAAGTGCTGGACCGATCGAACTTCCTTGCAGATGGTGCGCGCGTGGCGCGCGAGGCCATTGAGCTCGTCCACGCGGCCAACTGCCCTAGCGGCGAGATGGACGTGCTGCTCATGCCCGACCAGATGATGCTGCAGATCCACGAGAGCATCGGCCATCCGCTGGAGCTCGATCGCATCCTCGGCGACGAGCGCAACTTCGCGGGCACGAGCTTCGTCACGCTCGACATGTTCGGCCACTTCCAGTACGGCAGCTCCTTGCTGAACGTCACCTATGCGCCCGATGTCCATGGTCAGTTCGCAAGCTTCGCGTTCGACGACGACGGCGCGCCCGCCAAGCGCGAATGGATCATCAAGGACGGAATCCTCATGCGCCCGCTCGGTGGCACCGTCTCGCAGGCCCGCGCCAGGCAATTGCGCGCGGACATCTCGGGCGTATCGACGACTCGCGCGTGCAGCTGGAACCGCCCGACGATCGACCGCATGAGCAACCTCAACATCGAGCCGGGCGCATCGACGCTGGACGAAATGATTGCGAGCATCGACGAAGGCGTGATGATGCGGACCAACTCGTCGTGGAGCATCGACGATTCGCGCAACAAGTTCCAGTTCGGCTGCGAATACGGGCAGATGATCCGCAAGGGCAAGCTCGCGGAAGTGGTGAAGCGCCCCAGCTACCGCGGCGTCTCGTCGTCTTTCTGGCGCTCGCTCGCGATGGTGGGCGACGAGAGCACCTTCGAGGTGATGGGCACGCCTTTTTGCGGCAAGGGCGAGCCCAACCAGGTCATTCGCGTCGGGCATGCGGCGCCCGCATGCAAGTTCCAAAACGTCTCAGTGTTCGGGGGAGAACACTGATGCGCAAGGATTTCGAACAACTCGCCGGCGCCGTCTGCATTGAAGACGCGGCGGTCGATCGCACGATGCTGCACTGGGCAGCGGAGTCCACCGATTTCATCCGCTTCAACCACGGGCAGGTTCGGCAAGCCACGCA
>DATJJL010000478.1:0-4700 GCA_035492155.1 Ramlibacter sp.
ATCCTGGCTGTAGCGGTCTTCGGTCGGCAGCTGCATCGTCACGCCCAGCGCGCGGCCGCGCGGGATGATCGTCACCTTGTGCACCGGGTCGCACTTGGGCAGCAGCTTGCCGATGATCGCGTGGCCGGACTCGTGGTACGCGGTGGCGCGCTTTTCCTCCACGGTCATGACCATGCTCTTGCGCTCGGGGCCCATGTAGATCTTGTCCTTGGCCCTCTCGAAATCCTGCATCTCGACCACGCGCGCGTTGCGGCGCGCGGCCATCAGGGCGGCTTCGTTGCAGAGGTTGGCCAGGTCGGCGCCCGACATGCCCGGCGTGCCGCGCGCGATGATCCCGGCGTTCACGTCCTGGCCGATCGGCACTTTGCGCATGTGCACGTTGAGGATCTGTTCGCGGCCGCGGATGTCCGGCAGAGTGACATAGACCTGCCGGTCGAAGCGGCCCGGACGCAACAGCGCGGCGTCGAGGATGTCCGGGCGGTTCGTGGCAGCCACGACGATCACGCCGAGGTTGGTTTCGAAGCCGTCCATCTCCACGAGCATCTGGTTCAGCGTCTGCTCGCGCTCGTCGTTGCCGCCGCCCAGGCCCGCGCCACGCTGGCGGCCGACGGCGTCGATTTCGTCGATGAAGATGATGCAGGGCGCGTTCTTCTTCGCGTTCTCGAACATGTCGCGCACGCGGGCAGCGCCCACGCCGACGAACATCTCGACGAAGTCCGAGCCGGAGATCGAGAAGAAAGGCACCTTCGCCTCGCCGGCGATGCCCTTCGCGAGCAGCGTCTTGCCGGTGCCCGGAGGGCCGACCAGCAGCAGCCCGCGCGGTATGCGGCCGCCGAGCTTCTGGAATTTCTGCGGGTCCTTCAGGAAATCGACGACTTCCTTCACCTCTTCCTTGGCTTCGTCGCAACCCGCGACGTCGGCGAAGGTGACGGTGTTGTTGTTCTCGTCGAGCATGCGGGCCTTGCTCTTGCCGAAGGAGAAGGCCCCGCCTTTGCCTCCGCCTTGCATCTGCCGCATGAAGTAGATCCACACGCCGATCAGAAGCAGCATCGGACCCCACGACACGAGCAGCGTCATGAGCAGCGAGCCTTCCTCGCGCGCCTTCACGTCGAACTTCACACCGTTGTTGATCAGGTCGCCGATGAGGCCTTTGTCAAGGTAGGTGGCGGTGGTGCGTTCCTTGCGATCGTCGGTGGTGACGGCCACGATCTCGGTGCTGCCGGCCGTGCCTTCCTGGATGACGACTTGTTTGATCTGCTTGTTGCGGACCTGCTCGAGGAAGTCGGAGTAGCCGACCTGCGATGCGCCGGCCGTGCCGCGAGTGTCGAATTGCTTGAACACGGTGAACAGCACGAGCGCGATCACCAGCCAAACGGCAATTTTCGAAAACCACTGATTGTTCAAACTCGTGTCTCCGTGAACGGGGTACTGCCCATGGGCGTACTTGACACCCATTCTAGGGCTTTCAAGTCCCCTGGGCTGTAAGTCAAGGGCCCCCTCGGGGGAAGGCGCCGCAGATGCGTCGAGGGTGGGCTGCTTATTTGAGGCCGATGCCCACGAGGAAGGTCTCCGAAGATTTATCCCGCGATGCCTTGGGTTTGAGCGGTTTGACCACCCGGAAAGTTTCCTTGAACAGCTTGACAAGCTGGCTGTAGCCGCTGCCATGGAACATCTTGCATACCAGTGCGCCATCCGGTTTCATATGGCCCTGTGCAAATTCCACTGCCAGCTCCACGAGGTGCGCAATGCGCGCAGCATCCGCCGATTCAATGCCAGACAGGTTGGGTGCCATGTCGGAGATGACGATGTCCACCACGCGGCCGCCGAGCGCCTCGTCCAGCCTGGCCGCCACCTCGGGTTCGCGGAAGTCGCCTTGCAGGAAGGCCACGCCCTCGATCGGCTCCATGGGCAGGATGTCCAGGCCGATGATCGTGCCGTTCAATTGCCCTGCCGCAGCGCCCTCGGGCGCGAACTTGCGGCGCACATACTGGCTCCACGCGCCGGGCGCGCAACCCAGGTCGACGACGACATTGCCCGGCTTGATCAAGCTCAAGCTTTCGTCGATTTCCTTGAGCTTGTACGCGGCGCGCGCGCGATAGCCATCCCTTTGCGCAAGTTTCACGTAAGGGTCGTTCATGTGGTCGTTCAACCACGCCTTGTTGACCTTCTTGCTTTTGGTCTTGATCTTCATCGCCCAACCATAATACGGACATGAGCCGCATCGAACTTTCCATTCAGGACCGCAAGGCCCACCGCGCGGAAGCGCATCACCTCGATCCCGTCGTCATGGTGGGCAACGAGGGCCTCACGCCTGCGGTCAAGAAGGAGATCGAAGCGGCCCTCAGCGCGCACGGCCTCATCAAGGTCCGCGTCCTGGGCGACGACCGCCTCGAGCGCGAAAAAATCTTCGACACCGTCGCCGACGACCTCGGCGCCGCGCAAATCCAGCACATCGGCAAGCTTCTCGTCCTGTGGCGGCCGAAGCCGAAGAAGGACAAGGCCGCCGATGAAGACCGCAAGCCCGGCCCGCGCGAATACAAGGTGCTCGAGTACGACAAGCGCGGCGGCCAGCGGCCGAAAGTGAAGAACGTACGCGTGCTGGGCAACCAGCGTCTGACCTCCGGCGGCAAAGTGAAGAAGGCCAAGCCGAAGCAACGCTCGGTCAAGAAGACCGCGCGCTGAGTTTCCACAGCGCCACCAGCGCGCACACCCACTGCAAACCGTAGAACACCGTCCCCACGGTGTGCCACAACGCCAAGTCCTGCCGCGCGACGATGCGCGGTGCGACAGCAAATTCACCAAGCAGCGCAAGCAGCACACCGGCGACGACCAATGCATTCGGTTTGCCCTGCGCAATCAGGATCAACAGACCGCACACGATCGACATCCACGCCTGCGCGGTGAAAAGCTTCGCCGCCATTTGCCCGGCCATCGCGGGCGTGGCGAGATTCGCGAAGAGCAGCGGAACGGCGACGAAGCCGATGGCAGTGAGGCTGCCCCACCAGAGGGCCGCCGCAAGAGTCGGGAAGCGCGCCTTCCAGCCCACGGCTACAGGTAGTGGACCGCGACGATCTCGTAGCGCTTGATGCCGCCGGGCGCCTGCACTTCGGCGGTGTCGCCCTCCTCCTTGCCGATCAGCGCACGCGCGATCGGGCTGGAGATGTTGATCAGGCCCTTCTTCAGGTCGGCCTCGTCCTCGCCGACGATTTGATACTTCACCTGCTCGCCGGAATCTTCTTCCTCGAGCTCGACGGTGGCGCCGAAGACGACCTTGCCGTGCGCATCGAGCGTCGCAGGGTCGATCACTTGCGCCGCGGCCAGCTTGCTTTCCAGTTCGCGGATGCGGCCTTCGATGAAGCCCTGGCGGTCCTTGGCGGCGTCGTACTCGGCGTTTTCGGACAGGTCGCCGTGCGAGCGCGCCTCGGCGATCGCTGCGATCACGCCGGGGCGGTCAACCGACTTGAGGCGCTGCAGCTCGGCCTTCAGCAGTTCGGCGCCGCGCTTGGTGATGGGAATCGTGGCCATGGTCTTTGTGGGTATCTCAAAAGAAACGCCGGACGCTAAGTCCGGCGCACATCTTGGAAGTTCGGGCAGCTCAGGTGAGCGGGTGCCCGGCCAGCCGGCTCAAAATCGCCAGCGGGCTTGCATGGTGATTGTATTGCTTCGCGGCGGGTAAGTGGAACGTCTGCTCCATCATGTACTGCCCGGCCATCGCGGCGTGCACCGTCTGGTCCGAAAAGCACACCCATGCCGATCCCGGCGGGAAATTCATCGTGACTTGTGGTGACGCGCGCTGGTACTCGTCGTCCGCCTTCATGCGGTCGTGGATCTGCAGCATGAGGTGATCGTATTCGCTGCGCAGCGACTTGGTGACGTGCAGCGCATTGAGCGCCTGAGCTTGCCACCGGGAGTACGGCCTGGCCTGCGGCACGAACCGCCGCGCTACATCCTCGAACGGCTCACCCACTCGCCACACTCGCGCTTCGCCGTTCGGGTTGATGTTGGCGAAGACGCGCAGGATCCGCTCGCCGTAATTCGGACGCGATGGGAAGGCATCGACATGCAGGCGTCGATCGTCGGCGCGCACGGATTGCTTGCGGCTCGACACCGACTTCGGCCGCAGGCTTGTCGGTGCCGCGCGCAGATGAGGCGCGTAAGCGGGAAAGAGCTGGTCGACGAGCTGCCTTGCCTGCGATGCAAAGCGCGACACGAGTGCCTTCACCTGCGTCTGAACGCTCTCATCGCCGGCAACACCCTTGAGGCCGCGCTGCGCGTCCCAGCTGATATTGCGCACACCTTCCGCAAGCAGCTCGGGCTTGACGATCTCCCGTTCTGCGGAGGTCAGCTCGAACGCAAGCCGCGGAAAGTACAGCACCTTGCCGTCCTCCGCGGCCGCGATCCATTCCGGATCGGAGCCGGGCGCGTGCCAGTCACGCGCGTCGAGTCGGACGATGCGATCCTGCATGTCTTCACGCGAGCTGGCTGTGCAATTCCTGCAGCGAGTACACGTCCAGGTTGTCCATGTACTTCATGCCTTCGACGGCTGCTTCGGCGCCTGCAATGGTGGTGAAGGTCGTCACTCGTGCAAGCAACGCCGACGTGCGGATCGCGCGCGAATCCGAGATCGCATTGCGGCGTTCTTCCACCGTGTTGATCACAAGGCAGATCTCGTTGTTCTTGATCATGTCGACCACGTGCGG